>DAOVUE010000058.1 GCA_030632745.1 Pseudomonadota bacterium
AATGCCATTCTAAATAAAGTCGAAAATCCTAATGAGTTAATAGAGGCAGGCGTTGAACTTGCGACTATTGCACGAAAGGAAGGTATTTTAGGTTTAGAAGGACAGGAAATTTCCAATGAATTTTTGCAAAAGGGGATTAGTCTGTGTGTAGATGGTCATGAACCGGACTTTGTTCAGCATCTGTTGTCAAAGGATATCAATCTCACAGTAGAGCGTCATGAATGGGGACAGAAGTTTTTCATGAAGATTGCCGATATGGGACCGGCAATGGGGATGATTGGTACCCTGATTGGCCTGGTGGGTATGCTGGCCAATATGGATGATCCAAAGACAATTGGCCCCTCAATGGCTGTTGCCTTGTTAACCACTCTTTACGGAGCTATTTTAGCCAATGCGGTTTGTATTCCTGTGGCGGATAAACTGGCTTATCTTGCCGATCAGCAGCGCCTGAGTCGTTCACTTATTCTTGAAATCATTGGTGCTATCCAGGAAGGTATTAATCCGAAAGTAATGGGTAGTATGCTGCAGACCTATTTGCCGGAAGGCAAACGTATAGCAGCTGAATAAAAATGCGTTTATGAACAATTACTTACTCAACTTTTTCAACTTGCTTAACTTTCTCAACTTACTTGACAATCTGCCAACGGCATGGATCCGCTAGATGGAAGAACAACAAAAATGTAAATGCCCGAGGGGTATTCCAGCCTGGGTTTTGACTTTTGCGGATTTAATGTCTCTGTTGATGTGTTTCTTTGTGCTATTACTGTCTTTCGCGGAAATGGATGTGCAGAAGTTTAAGCAAATTGCAGGCTCTATGAAGTTAGCATTTGGTGTGCAGCGTGATATTAAAGTAATGGAAATCCCTAAAGGAGTGAATATTGTAGCCAAAGAATTCAGTCCATCCCCGCCTCAGCCTACTGTTATTAATGAAATTCGTCAAAAAACCAGTCAGGACACTCAACAGGAACTTAGACTGATTGATCAATTAGAACGCCTACAGGAAGCTGAAGAAGCACTGAAAGATAAAATGGAGAATATGTCGGATGGTCAAATTGAAGCAGAAGGACTGAAAAAACAATTACAGGACATTCAGGATGAAAAAGCAGAAATTGAACAACAACTGAGTAAAGTTACAGAAAAATTAGAAGAATTACAAAAACAGGCTATCCGGGAAAAAACTGAGCAGCTCAAAGCCTCTTTAAAAGAAGAAATTGATGCGAATATGATTGAAGTGGAAGGCTATGATGATAATATTACCATTCGTATTCGTGACAGAGGTTCATTCCCTCCGGGCACAGCAAGACTTACAGAAGATTTTATTGAAATACTGGAAATTATAGCGGAAGAAATTGCTAAAACGTCAGGCGATCTTATTATTGCCGGTCATACAGATAATATCCCCATTAATTCTGCCCGATTTCGTTCCAACTGGGCATTGTCATCAGCACGTGCAGTGGCTGTGACCCATGAATTAATTTATCAGAATGGACTGCAGGAATCTCGCTTCAGTGTTCAGGCTTTTGCTGATTCAAAGCCTCTTGTAGAGAATGATTCAATACAAAATAGAGCAATCAATCGTCGTGTGGAAATTATTATTTCACAGACTAGATCTGATTTAGGCTTAAGTCTTGATAAGCCCGGAAATACAGAGCGGGAGTCGCTGCAAGATGATAGTAATATAAAGACCTCTGACTTTATACTAAAAAATCCATCATCTGATATAAAACAAGCTGATGAAGATGACACCTCTAACCCGGAATTTTCGGACTCTGATGATGAACTTGAAGAGCCGCCTAGTTTTATACAATTTTAAATAACGATGTACTTGCAAAATTTTACAAGTCCTCTAACAACAATAATTGAATTTATGACAGAAAAAAATCAAAATCAGGAACGCCGAAAATACTATCGAATTGATGATAGTGTTATTTTTAACTATCGAATTGTTCATGAAAATCAGCATGATTCGGATCTTTCTAAACACCAGCAGGATGTTTCTGCTGCTTTTGAAATGGCTGATTTATTTGGACAAATCAATCAGCAAATGCGTACAACTCTTGGACGAATCGGTGAACGGTCAGCTGATATTGCCGCTTATCTGAAAAATCTGGATCGTAAAATTGATTTGTTAGTAGAAATGAATCTATTTAAGGAGAATCAATCTTCATTGCAGTCGCGCCGGAAAATCAATTTAGGTGCCGGAGGTTTATCTTTTGGAACAGATGAAAAGCTTAAGCAGGGTACTCTATTGGCCATTGATATGATTTTATCGACGGCTCTCACTTGTCTGCATCTGACAGGACGAGTTATTATGGTAACAAAGGGTACAGATAACGATTACCCTTATCGGATTTCTATCGGTTTTACTGATATTTCTGATATTGAAGAAGATCAGATTATTAAACATACTTTGCGTTTGCAGTCAGAACAGTTAAGAGCAAATAAGAGCAAATAAGAGCAAATAAGAGTACCTCTATAATTAAAATTCAGGATAAAAAATGCCAATTTATGAATATCGATGTAATGGCTGCGGCCATGAAATGGAGCTGATGCAGAGGATGTCAGATGATCCGATGAAAGACTGTCCTGTGTGTAAAGAGTCAAAATTAAAAAAATTAATTTCAGCGGCCGGTTTCAAACTTAAGGGCAGCGGCTGGTATGAGAGTGACTTTAAGAGCCAGAGTAAAAACCAGAGTAAGAGCCAAAATAAAAACCAGAGCAAAGCGAAGGGTAAAAATAGTAGTAGTGGTTCCTGTGGCGGAGGTAGTTGTGGTTGTGCCTCATAAATTCGCTTAAGCTCTTGTAGTATTGGCTCACAAGGCTTAAAATTACCGGTTTTAACTAAGTTCCAGCTTTAACATTATAGTTTAAACTATAGTTTAAACAATGGAACTAATAACAGGAACAGGGTATGCGAAGCCATTATTGCGGGCATTTAACAGAAGAAAACATTGATCAGGAAGTGACTCTAAGTGGTTGGGTGCATCGTCGTCGGGATCATGGCGGTGTTATCTTTGTTGATCTGAGAGACCGGACAGGAATCTCACAAATTGTTTTTGACCCTGATATTCCTGAAATGTTTATGCAGGCGGAACGCATACGAAATGAGTATGTTCTGCAGGTAAAAGGCAAGGTTCGCCAACGTCCGGAAGGTACTGAAAATCCGGAAATGGCAACAGGTCAGGTAGAAATTCTGGCTTTAGAAATTAATGTCCTGAACGCCTCAGAAACTCCTCCGTTTCAATTGGATGATGACGATGTTTCAGAAGAACATCGTTTACGTTATCGCTATATTGATCTGCGTCGTCCTGAAATGCAGCAGCGGCTTATGATCCGCTCTAAAATTACCCGCCTGCTGCGTAATTATCTTGATGATAATGAGTTCCTTGATATAGAAACCCCGATTTTAACTAAGGCAACTCCTGAGGGGGCTCGTGATTATCTGGTTCCCAGTCGTACTCATCAGGGTGAATTTTTTGCTTTGCCTCAGTCTCCACAGTTATTTAAGCAATTATTAATGATGTCGGGCATGGATCGTTATTATCAGGTGTGTCGTTGTTTTCGCGATGAGGATTTACGTGCCGACCGCCAGCCCGAATTCACTCAGCTTGATATTGAAACGTCTTTTATGAATGAAGATCAGCTGATGTCTATGATGGAAGATATGATGCGCAATGTGTTTGCTAAAGTATTAGAGCAGCAGCTGCCCAACCCGTTTCCACGTATGACTCATGCTGAAGCCATGGAACGCTATGGTAGTGATAAACCCGATCTGCGTATTGATCTGGAATTAGTTGAAGTGGCTGATGTATTGACTGAAGTGGACTTCAAAGTATTCTCTGGCCCGGCTAAAGATCCTGATAGCCGTGTAACCGCTCTGCGCATCCCTGAAGGTTCAAAATTAACCCGTAAACTGATTGATGAATATACTAAGTATGTTTCAATCTATGGAGCCAAAGGTCTGGCTTATATTAAAGTGAATGATAAATCGGCTGGTCGTGAAGGTTTGCAGTCACCGATTGTGAAATTTATCCCCGATGACGCTTTAACAACGATTTTAGAAAGAACAGGGGCAGAAGATGGAGATTTAATCTTCTTTGGTGCCGATAAAACTAAGGTGGTTAATGAAGCCCTGGGGGCTTTACGTGTCAAAGTAGCACAGGATATGGGCCTGGTTAAGCATGGCTGGCAGCCTTTGTGGGTGGTTGATTTTCCGATGTTTGAATATGATGAAGGTGAAAAACGCTGGACCGCTCTACACCACCCGTTTACTGCACCTAATACCGATAGCCCGCAGGAATTGATGGATAATCCTGGAGAAAGTCTATCCGTAGCCTACGATATGGTTCTTAATGGTACAGAATTAGGCGGTGGTTCGGTGCGTATTCACAAACAGGACATGCAGAAAACGGTATTTAAGTTATTGGGTATTGACGATCAGGAAGCCCGGGACAAATTTGGTTTCTTATTAGATGCACTAAAATATGGTTGTCCTCCTCATGCCGGTATTGCCTTTGGTCTGGATAGATTAGTGATGCTGATGACCGGTTCCAGCTCGATTCGTGAAGTGATGGCCTTTCCAAAAACACAATCTGCAGCCTGCTTATTAACTTCAGCTCCTTCAGAAGCTAATCCGGCTCAGTTAAAAGAGCTGGGAATAAAGAAACGTGAAATCATTACTGAAAAATTAGCTGATAGCTGAATACTGTTAATAGGCAGCTAAGTCCGGAGTCAGAGTCAAATATTTTAAGCACGCCTACAACAAACCTGATGCTTATAATATTTGACTCTGCCCCCTTAATAAATACACAGATAAAAAGAGGTTTCAATGGCCGGTCATAGTAAATGGGCAAATATTCAGCATCGCAAAAAAGGACAGGATGCTAAACGTGGTAAGTTATTTACCAAGTTAATTCGTGAAATCACAGTGGCCGCACGTCTAGGCGGTGGTGATGTGGATGCTAATCCGCGTTTAAGAGCTATTGTCGATAAGTCTCTACGTGCTAATATGACTCGTGATACTGTTGAACGGGCGATTAAACGTGGTGCGGGTGCCACTGATGGTGATAACTTTGATGAAATTCGTTATGAAGGTTATGGCCCGAGTGGTGTTGCGGTAATGGTGGATTGTCTGACTGATAATCGTAATCGTACTGTTGCAGAAGTGCGTCATGCTTTTACTAAAGCCGGCGGCAATCTGGGCACCGATGGTTCAGTGGCTTATATTTTTAGTAAAATTGGTATTTTAAGCTATCCGGCAGGCAGTGATGAAGACGCTATTATGGAAGCGGCTCTTGAAGCAGGTGCTGAAGATGTTGAAACCAATGATGATGGATCAATTGATGTAAGCACTGGCGCTGATGATTTTATGGATGTTAAAGATGCTATGGTTGCGGCCGGCTTTGAACCGGAAATGGCAGAAGTCACCATGAAAGCTTCAACCAGCGTTGATTTAGACGTGGATGATGCACAAAAAGTAATGCGTATGGTCGACATGCTGGAAGATCTTGATGATGTGCAGAATGTCTATTCCAATGCAGAATTTTCAGATGAAGTCATGGAGCAGTTAGAAGAATAGTCATCCGTGTTGAGGAGAATCCTGCTTCTCAACACTCCCCGCGTCCCATTAGTATATTACCCGGTTGCTGGAAGTTATCTCAAAACCAGGAGCATATCCTTAAATACTTTTCCATTTTGTAACTACTCAGCATAATTTTGCGTATCCGGTCTGACAGCTTGTATTTTCAGGGACGCTCAATCTTTTAGTTATCACTCAAAGCTGGTATCAGAAAATCCTACTCCTTGTGATAAAAGTTATAATACACGTTGTGTATGAATGTTATCCGGAAGCTATTTATATATGATAAATGTACGATATCCATAAAGGAATTACAAGCTCAAAAAAATATTCTTGAACAATAATCATAGTTAATGCATAATTAAACAAAAACTAGTCAACAGCTTGTTATGTTTTCAAATGAAGCTTACTGAAGCAAATGAATATTAATACCCATGAATGTGAACAACTTCCTGAAGGTGTTTACTTAGAATCTTCTGAAAACAAAGACCAGGACTTTTCATGGCTTCTCTATATCGAAAAAGAAGCCTCTAAGCTGATCTTGAAGAAAATTTTCACATATAGATTCAACTGGTTGGACAAGTAAAATTTCTTAACCTTAACCTTAACCTTAACCTTAACCTTATAAAAGAGTGGAGTTAGAATGGATCCTGAAAAAATAATGAATGGTCTTTCAAAAGAAATCATGACTGCTTTAAAAGCAATGGAAAAATCAAAAACGCCTGAAGAAAAACTCATGCATAGTGAAACAGTAAAAAATCTGTGTGATTCACTTGGAGTTTTTCTTAATTTAATGAATGAAATGGCTCCCTATGATGACGATGGTGAGCCAATTCCATTTTAATCAAAATCACATAACCAGCAATTGCGCTGTAAAATCTGGTCGTGGTTTGAAAAGCGTATTATTGTTGTTTGGAGAGTTCTTGATTGCCGTCAGGAACCAGAAATAACAGAGAAACAACCTGTTGATAAATTCAGCTAACAAAAATATTCACTTGAACCAGTGATATAGGCGTTAGAAACCAAAATATCAAACTACAGAGTATAAAAAAGGAGAATAAATGGCTAAGTGTCCTATATGCAATTCAAGACAAGGAAAACGGAAATGCTTTCTTGTTGATGATCTTATTTGTAGCCGATGTTGTGTAAGTAAAAGAAAAGCAGAGGTATGCTCAGAGTGTGGGTTCTATCAGAAACCAAAAATAAAATATAATAACGTTCCAGCATATTCCACATCTGAAATGGAAAGCAATATGGATCTTGAATCTTATGGAAACTCTGTAGAAGGTGCTTTATGTGCATACGACATAGAAATTGGAAACATGTTAAATGACAGTGATGCAATTAGAATTATTGAATTACTCATAAACATACACCATTTTAATGTTCAAGATACTGAGGGTGAAAGTCAGACAATTATAAATGGTGTTGGTTTTATTGAAGGCACAATAAAAGAAGATTTAAAAGATGTAAACAATGATGTAATTGTAAAAATACTAGGTGTCATTCGATTTGTTGCAAAACGAAGAAGCAAAACTGGAAAAGAATATATGAGGATAATTCATCAATATGTAGGGCCAAGAATTAGTTCAGGTATTCGTATTTTAAAACGTTAAAAAGTAAGCCATATGAAGTACAGGTAAAATAAACAAGTTGAAAGAATTCCAAAGCAATTTAAAAATATTCAGGTTAATTTTTGCAAAAAAACAAACTGTCCAAATTTTGGTATTCCAGCTAAGCAACCTGATCCAGGAAACAAACAGGTGCGAGGTGACAACTATAAACTAAACATGGTTCACTAAGATATCGATGCAAGCGTTATGCTTTTATGCTTATTAAAAGTTGACATATTAAATATAGTATCTATACTATTTATAGTATGTGGAAAATATTTGAACACAAAAAAGCTATAAAACAGCTTAATTCATTACCCATTGAAATTCTAAAACGATATGAAAAATGGAAAGATATCATATTAATTTCTGGTCCAAACGGATTGAAGCAAATTAAAGGGTTTAATGATGAACCTCTGCTTGGTGAGTGGAAAGGATA
>DAOVUE010000232.1 GCA_030632745.1 Pseudomonadota bacterium
CCCCCTGTCTTTTGAGGGGGAAGGTTGGGATGGGGGTAAGTGTGTAGCAGCTAAAGCCTTGCACTAAAAGTGCATAGTTTTAACTAGCGTGCTGAGACAATAAAAAGCTTCTCTTATCAGGTTTTATATTTAACAATTAGTGTATTAGAGACTTTGAACTGTTTTTCTATTTTCTTTTTTTGCCGGGATATCTGATCAAATTGTAAATAAGGACCTGCTCTTAAGCGATACACTTTACCCTTTGCAGTGGATGTCCGTTCTATATACGCCTTAAAGCCTTTATTTTTTAATTTATCACGTAATGCTACAGCATTGCTTTTTTTACTAAAACTGGCAATTTGTAATGTATAAGCACTATCAATTCTTGCAGTTGCAGGTTTTCTGACTTGCTTGTATTGATGTTCAGTAATTGTTTTTTCTTTTACTGGTTTATGTGGTTTATAAGCAACATTACGCACAGGTTTAGAAACCAGGTTAGGCTTAGGCTTAGGCTTAGAGCTAGAGCTAGAGCTGAAAATAGGTTTAGAAACAATAACTTTTGCCTGAGGAGTTTTTTTAGCCTTAGGTGGTTCCACTAATTCCCACTTTAATGTCTTCGGCATGGGAGGAATATTAGTCCCGGAAATGCTCTGTTTTGAATCCAGGCCGCCATTGAGTAATAAGGGAATAAAAATAATACCCAGGGATACCAGAACAATGGCACCAATAATACGTTGTTTAATATTAACTGTCTGTTCTTCAGTCATGATAATCTAAAATACCGGGTCGTATAATTACACTGATGGAGATATTGTATCAACTGACGTTTAAAGACTTTTTGTCTCCAAGCTTTTTGTTTTTTAACTCTTTGTTTTTTAACTCTTTGTTTTCAAGACAGTCAAAGCATCCGTTATAGTATGGAATGAACCAAAGACCAATAATATTTCCTCAGATTGTGCTGTATTATACTCGCTAAAATTTTTATATGCTTCACCAAAATGACTAAAGGTATTAATATTTTTTTTATTTACTGCTGACGGATGTGACTGCTGTTGTGACTGCTGTTGTAAAAGCTGCAGTAAACGTTGTTTTATTTCATCAGCAGGCATAGCTCTGGGAGTATCCAGTTCAATAATACGCCAGCTGCAGACAATATCTGTAAACACTGATAACACCTTACTGACTTCTTTATCTTTGAGCATACCTATAATGACGTGAAGTGTCTTTTTTTCGGCGCTACTGTCTAAATCAGAGTCTAAAGCAGAGCTTTCGATCTTATGCTTAAAACCCATAAATTCTTCAATAGACTGTCTTAAATTTTTGGCCGCCTGTTCATTATGTGCGACATCTAAAATAATAGGCGGTGCATCAGAAAGCACCTGAAAACGCCCCATTAGATTAATATCAGATAAACCATCATTTATATCTGCAGCTGATACCGGTAGTGATGGTTTCAGCAATTCAAGTATCATCAGGATATTAGAGGCATTTTTTAACTGCAGACTACCCTCTAATTGAGGCATAGAAATTTTTTTGTGTGAGTTAATATTTTTATGTTTATCTGCAGGAAACCAGCTCCAGAATAGCGGCTGCTGATCAGTAAAGTCCTGTTTAAGATCAGAGCCAGAACTAGAGTCGAAGAAATAATCATGGGAAAACTGATAGAATTCAAGCTGTTCTCTGATCACTTTTTTCTCTAAACTCTCCGGCATATCAACATCGCCATATAGAGCCGGCTTGTTTTTTCTATAGATACCTGCTTTTTCTAAAGCAATACTATCCCGATCACAGCCCAGCCAGTCCTGGTGATCAATATCAACTGTGGTAACTAAAGCAATATCGGGATCAAGCACATTAACCGCATCCAGCCTTCCACCCAGACCAACCTCTAATATAACCACATCGCAGGGATTTTGTTCTTTATCAGACAGGCTGGCACAAAAAATATCAATTGCAGCTAAGGTTCCAAATTCAAAATAGCTGAGAGATATTTCCTTTCTGGCTTTATCAATTCTCTCAAAAGCCTGACAGATTAAATGATCAGAAACAGGCTGCTGATTAATTTTGATTCTTTCATTGTAGCAAAGTAAATGTGGAGAGGTATAAGAGCCGACACAATAGCCAGCATGAAATAGAATAGACTCAAGCATAGCAACGCTTGAGCCTTTACCATTAGTTCCCGCAATAGTAATAATTTTAAAAGGAAAATGAAACTGTCGGGACTGAGTATCAAAAAAATCTGCTAATAAGTTTCGTATCACCTGCTTAACACGATCCAGGCCCAGATCTATTTCTACAGGATGATGATTTTCCTGCCAGTGCAGCCATTGTTGCAGAGTTTTAGCCATTAATTATATAACCATCACAAGCTAAAGGTTTACAGCCTCTTTTTTCATCAGCATAGAGAGTAGATTAACTAATGTTGCACCCATTTCATGACGCTCTACAATCATATCAATCGCACCATGTTCTAACAGGAAATCACTATGCTGAAATCCTTCCGGTAAAGTTTCACGCACGGTTTGCTCAATCACTCTTGGACCTGCAAAACCAATCAAAGCATTAGGCTCTGCAATATTAATATCACCCAGAGTGGCAAAACTGGCAGACACTCCGCCCATAGTCGGATCGGTCATGACTGAAATAAAAGGTAATCCCTTACTGCGCATTCTACCCAAAGCAGCACTGGTTTTTGCCATTTGCATTAATGAAAACAAGGCTTCCTGCATCCTGGCTCCGCCACTGGCAGAAAAACACACCAGGGGCAAATTATTTTCTATACAATGATTCACTGCCCGGACAAATTTTTCTCCTACAACTGCTCCCATAGAACCACCCATAAAACGAAATTCAAAGGCTGCTGTTACCAGAGCAAAGCCATTAATTTTCCCTTCCACTGTGATCAATGCATCTTTTTCGCCTGTAGCCTTTTGTGCTGCGAGGATCCTGTCCTTATATTTCTTAGAATCTTTAAATTTATATTTATCAACCGGCTCCAGATTTTCTGCAAGCTCAGTCATAGAGTCTTCATCAAAAAGATGATCAAGGCGTCTTCTTGCTCCGATACGCATATGGTGATTACATTTTGGACAGACTTCAGCATTGCGTTCTAATTCAACCCGGTATAAAACAGCACTACAGCCCGGACATTTATCCCACAGTCCTTCAGGTACTGCTTTTTTTGACGCGCCATCAGTACTAATCAATGGTAATAAACGTGTAAACCAACTCATGATTACTCCCCTATTGTTTTTATATTTTAAACTTTCGAGGTACTTGCAAAACTCCGTCATTCCCGCATTCCCCTGCATTCGCTAGGGGCAAGCTTTTAGCGGGAATCCATATTTATTGACTGTAAGTCTTTGATTTCTAGATTCCTGCCTTCGCAGAGCCTGCCCCTGGCGTATGCAGGGGAATGACGTATTGAGGAGTTTTGCAAGTACCTCTTTCAATTTTTTTAATCTAATGCTGTGCGCATAGATTGTAAGACCCGACAGATTTCTTTTATAATTTTTTCATTATCCAGGGCATTTTGCTCCACCAGATTAACCAGAGCACTTCCCACAACAACGGCATCTGCTACCTGACCCACAGCAGCCGCAGATTCAGCATTTTTGATACCAAATCCAACACCAACAGGCAAATCCGTTACTTCCCTAATAATATCCAGGCGTTTAGACACTTCTTCAGTATCCAATGCCGAAGTTCCTGTCACACCCTTGACAGCAACATAATAAATAAATCCACTGGCGTGCTGACAGATAATTTTCATGCGCTCTTTAGTGGTGGTTGGAGACAATAGAAAAATCGGATCCAGATCACAGGCTTTTAAAGCAGGTATATAAGTAGCTGCTTCCTCGGGAGGAATATCAACAGTCAAGATTCCGTCAACACCTGAAGCCTGTGCTTTTGCCGCAAAGTTTTCATAGCCCATCACTTCAATTGGATTGAGGTAACCCATTAAAACAATCGGGGTATCTGAATTGGTGGCACGAAATTGTTTAACCATAGCCATAACATCAGTTAAAGAAGTACCATAAATCAATGCTCTTTCACTGGCTTTTTGAATCACCGGCCCATCGGCCATCGGATCAGAAAAAGGCAC
>DAOVUE010000393.1 GCA_030632745.1 Pseudomonadota bacterium
AACCTAAATTAATCAGTTGAATCGTAGCGAGAAAGACTAAGGTGCTGTAGATTAAGGGTTTTACTGGTTATTTTGGATTTATTCATACCCCGAGGGCACCTAGTAGTCACTCTATGGGTGAATTCAAAATCTCCAGAAAATCCTTAAGATGCAGTGCTTTAGGCTTTCGCAGTAGATTTAACTGATTTATTTAGGTTGAAGGCTATTTTACGTTTCTAAACGATAAACAGTCAAATTATAAATAGTCTACATTGTAACTCTTTGCTAAAATAGAAAATTAACCTGTCCTTTTTTAAGAGAGATCACTAAATGCTCATTCTGCATGGTAAATCCGCTTTATCAACTTTTCGTATTGACAAACTATTACGCAAATTACAGATCATATCACCTGAACTCCATGCTATAAAAAGTGAATTTATTCATTTTATTGAATCTGAAAAAGAAATTACACAGGCACAGGTATTTGTTTTGGAACGAATACTAACCTATGGTGCACATCCATCCTTAAGTCACTCTTTTCCAGATAAAAGTGAGCAGGTTGATTATACTATAGTCGAATTTATAGTCGTTCCTCGAATTGGTACCATTTCACCCTGGGCCAGTAAGGCAACGGATATTGCACATAATTGTGGTCTGGAAGATATTTCCCGTATTGAGCGGGGCATTTTATACACTATTGCTTTGCCGAAACAGACATCATTTTCTGTGCAGCAAAGAGATGAGTTATCTCATCAGCTGCATGATCGGATGATTGAAGTTTGTTTTTATGAATTAGAACAGGCTTATTCATTATTTGATAAACACCAGCCAAAACCGTTTAAGCATGTTGATATTCTGGAATGTGGAAAATCAGCCCTTGTCGATGCAAATGTGGAGCTGGGTATGGCATTAGCTGATGATGAAATTGATTATCTGCTGGACAGCTTTAATCATCTGCAGCGCAACCCCACTGATGTTGAATTAATGATGTTTGCTCAGGCAAATTCAGAACACTGTCGACATAAAATTTTTAATGCCGAGTGGACCATTGACGGGGAAAAGCAGGATAAATCTTTATTTTCCATGATTCGAAATACTTATCAGCATAATTCTAAGGGTATTTTATCCGCTTATAGTGATAATTGTGCCGTTATGGAAGGTTTTAATATTAACCGTTTCTATCCTGAGAGTGAGTCATCAGTCTATGAATATAGCCGGGAAGACAGCCACATCTTAATGAAAGTGGAAACTCATAATCATCCCACCGCCATTTCCCCCTGGCCGGGTGCAGCTACGGGTTCCGGTGGTGAAATTCGCGATGAGGGTGCAACGGGTCAGGGTTCAAAACCCAAGGCTGGTCTATGTGGTTATTCTGTTTCTAATTTAAAAATTGCTGATGCACTGCAGCCCTGGGAAACTGATTATGGAAAACCTGATCGCATCGTCTCAGCTTTGGATATTATGCTTGAAGCACCTATAGGTGCAGCTGCATTTAATAATGAATTTGGACGCCCCAATATCTGCGGTTATTTTAGAACCTTCGAAGAACAGGTTAAAACGGCAGCAGGAACAGAAGTCCGGGGTTATCATAAACCCATTATGTTAGCAGGCGGCCTGGGCAATATTAAAACAGAACATGTACTAAAAGGCGACATACCAGCAGGGGCTAAAATTGTGGTATTAGGCGGGCCCGCAATGTTAATCGGCTTAGGCGGTGGTGCTGCGTCGTCTATGAATTCAGGCAGTAGTTGTGAAAATCTGGACTATGCTTCAGTACAGCGTGGTAATCCTGAAATGGAACGTCGTTGTCAGGAGGTGATCGATCGCTGCTGGCAGCTGGGTGAAAAAAATCCCATTCTTTCTATTCATGATGTAGGGGCAGGAGGTATTTCTAATGCCTTACCAGAATTAGTCAATGATGCAGGCAAGGGAGCTGTGTTTGAACTGAGAAAAGTACCTAATGATGAATATGGTATGTCACCTATGGAAATCTGGTGTAATGAATCTCAGGAACGTTATGTTATGGCAATTGGAGTGGATCAGATTGAACAATTTGAACACCTTTGTCGGCGTGAACGTGCTCCTTATGCCATTATTGGTGAAGCTACAGCAGAACAGAATTTGCAGCTCACCGATGAATATTTTTCTAACACTCCAATTGATATGCCTCTGGAAGTGTTATTAGGTAAGCCGCCTAAAATGTTTCGAGATGTTAAAAAGGTGAAAACTCAACAAGATGTTTTTGATGTAAGCAAGCTAGACTTGTCTGAGGCTATTGAACGGATATTACACCTGCCCGGTG
>DAOVUE010000138.1 GCA_030632745.1 Pseudomonadota bacterium
AACCTAAATAACTCAGTTGGATCGTAGCGTGAATGACTAAGGTGCTGTAGATTAAGGGTTTTACTGACTATTTTGGATTTATTCATAGTCACTCTATGGGTGAATTCAAAATAGTTAGAAAATCCTTAAGATGCAGTGGATTAGGCATTCAAAGTAGATTTAACTGAGTTATTTAGGTTTAAATATCATTTTGTTTTTTATATTCTAAATAAGCAGTTAAAACCTTTAATTATTGGAGTAATCCATGAGCAAAGAGATATTGTAAAACATTTAAGTGAGCGTTTAGATTAACTTTACCAAATAAATAAAATGATCGCTGATAAGCTATTTTTTCTACTTATTCAGATGTATTAATTCTTATCTAATCTGACTTCTCCTGAGTGATGGTTGTACTTAATTTAACTTAGTTATTTTCCTTCAAGAATCATTGAATTTATGATTTATGGCTCTGTTATATATATTTCAAATATCAAATATCGATTGACCGGACTTTTGTGTATACTTTCAGATTAAGCGCAAACAACCGTCAGCAAATCTACTTAAGTACTTCGACTTTCAGTCTTCTCCTAAAGGCGGAGTTTCTGAATCCGCTCCGATTCTACAAGCAATGATTTGTAATATCTATAGCACTTAAGTTGATGATAATACGTCTTAAGTTGATAACAATACGTCTTAAGTTGAGGCCGCCAGGAAAATAAATTATTATTTTGCTTTTCGGATAGACAGCAGTAAAATTCATCATTATAATTCCACAGCTTCACTGCTTAGCTTGAGCTATGACGTAATATTTAACTGAGTTATTCAGGATTATTAACAGGAATTAAAAATGAGTGGAAATATAGAACTTGGATTAACGGTATTTGCAGCTTTTTTTGCAATAATGAACCCAATATCAAATACCGCAGTATTTGTTGGATTAACAGAAGATAAAGATAAAGCAAGTCAAAAAAAGATTGCATTTAAAGCTCTCATTTTGACTTTTGCCATCATAGCTACTTTTTCAATATTTGGAAAATTGATTTTTGAATTATTTGGCATCACTTTTCCCGCACTAAGAATTGTTGGCGGTATCCTGGTCTTTGTTATAGGTTATGGAATGCTGCATGGTAATAGTTCAGGTATGCATTCACCCGATAGTGGTGATGCAGACATATCTGTGTCGCCATTAGGCGTTCCTCTACTGGCCGGTCCGGGCACTATTGCAACCGCTATGACCTATTCAGAAGGTGGAGGAATGTCAGTTGTTATTACCATTAGTGCTTTTTTACTGATGATAATAATCACTTACTTTAGTTTTATTTTTGGTCAACAATTAATCTCAAAAATAGGCCGCAGCGGACTTGATATTGTTACCCGTTTAATGGGACTTATTTTAGCTATTATCGGTATTCAAATGCTTATAGATGGTACTTATGGTGCTATTAAAGCATTTCATTAACAGGTAAAGCTGAGATGAAATTAACTCATAATAATGCTGTTTATACACTAAGGTTTGTCATTGCCAGTATTTTAATTTCTGTACTGGCAAGCTGCTCTAACGTCGGGCCTTTATCAATCAGCAGCGGCCGGCTTTCATACAATGATGCCATTATAACCACTGAAAATCAGCAGATATTGATGGTTGCTGTAAATAATCGTTATAAAGAAAGGGGACATTTACTCTCTGTAGCGAGTGTTACTGCCAATGTCAGTATCTCCACCAGTGCCGGGGTTCAACTAGGGCTTGGGCTTGGCAACTCAAGTGATTATGCCGGTAATTTAGTACCCCTTACTGCGGGAGCAGTTTACGAAGAAAATCCAACCATTTCTTATGTACCGGTTGGAGGAGAACAATATTCACAACAGTTATTTTCTCCCATAGCGGTTACTGTTTTTGCACAACTTGCGGGCAGCATTAATGATCCAGCAGGTATTTATATGAGCCTTATCTCAAGTATCAATGGTATCTATAATCCTGATTTTCTACTCCCTGAAATGAAGATAGATCCACGTTTTATGCGTATAGTCAAAATTATGGAGAAGCTTACACAGGCACATCGTCTGCAGTGGGTTCAGGATTTTCAGAAAAACAGTTTATTCGTTACCATTGACCGATCAGATGGGCTCTTTAAAACTGAGATTAATGAACTGATAGCCTTGTTAGGCTTAACAAACATAAAAACAAATTCTCAACCATTGATAGTGCCGGTTTCTTCTGATATTTATCTGCCTGGGGGAAATATAATTTCAATTAAAACACGTTCAGTCTGGGGCATGACGGAATTACTTTCAGCTGCCATTGAATTATCGGCAGAGGATCTGGAAAATAGCACTGCTGCAACCTACTTAACAAAGGGATTTACAGCAAAATTACTGCATATTCACGTTGCGAAAAAAAAACCAGAGAATGCATACGTAGCGGTACCACATCATGATAGATGGTTCTATATTGATAATACTGATCATGCTACTAAGCGTTATTTTGGACTGCTGGGCAATCTTTTGTATGCTACCATAACAGATAATGTTGGCGGATCATCAGCTGCACCTGTTTTAACCGTTCCTGTGAGCAATTAAATTATTTAGGAAATTAGTATGTTCCATTTTTTTAGGCATTTAGTCATCAGAGGTGTTGTCAACCTGTCCACACATGGTTGGACTATAGTAATGCTGCTGCTGATATTTTTATATATCAGCGGCTATTATTTAATGCTGTTTTTTGCAGAGACTGCAGTAATTGAGCATTATCTGTGGTGGTTTGCTGTTACCATAACAACAGTGGGTTATGGTGATGTTGCTCCAGCAACAATTGGCGGTCAATGGACAGCTATTTTTATTATGATTTTTGGTATTGGTTCCATTGCCTTATTAATTGGAAAAATTGCAGAATGGGTAATTATTATGAGTGAAAAACAAATGAATGGTTCTCTTCAGTTAAAAGTAAAAGATCACATTTTGATTATGGGCTATCGAGGTGAAAAAAGTAACGAATTGATAGCTGAAATTTTAAATGATATGGAAGATAAGAGCCAGAAGGTAGTGCTTTGCTCAAGTACTTTGGAGCAAAATCCTTTTGATCTGGAAAAAGTTAAATATGTCAAAGGAGAACTGGCATCCGAAGATGTGTTAAAACGTTCTTGCTGTGCACAGGCTGAAAGCATAATTGTTACCGGTGATGATGATAATCAAAGTTTTTTTGCCGCTTTTGCTGTCCGTCAGATTAATACTCATGCACACCTGATCGTGTTTATGAACAATAATGATCATACCAGTAAAATACATTGTTTGCCTGCTGATAAGCCTGAGTTAAACAGGGTCATTATTCCATCAGCCATTAAACTGATTGCGCAGGAAATTCAGGATCCCCAGTCAAGTAATGTATTGCAGCAATTGATGACAAATCTACAGGGAGCTACATTATATCGTTTAGAAGTTCCAGCACAGCTGAGTAAAGAATATCTTTTTGCGGATTTATTTTATAATTTTAGAAAACATTATAATATGACTGTCCTGGCCATAAAAGAGGAGCAGGAGATAGTCGCCAATCCGCCAATGGATGTAAAAATAAGCGCAGGTATGTCTTTATTTTATGTCGCTGATCAACGTATTAAAGATATAGACTGGGATAATATTTAGGTTAATACATTGCAAAACAGCAATAAATTACCTATCCTTAGATTTAACCTAAATAACAGTTCACCCGATTGAAATCATCAATGAACAGATTACTCAGCTATTTACTCAGCTATAAAACAGAGTCAGTGCAGATAGCATCTCAGTTTTTTCTAACGGCAGTAATACATGGCTAAACTATTCATTATCGAAAGTGACAGCGGCGAGAAAATACCCTTCCTGCGGGGGGTGCTGGTGGAATCCCTGGTACGAGCAGGCCTCTCCTTTCAGGACGCCTACCTGGTTGCTCAGTCTGTGCGCGGCAAGCTGGATAGTAATGCTGAAATTACCACAGACACACTCAAGGAGCGGGTATCCACCGAAGTGTGGGAACGCTTCGGAGCGTCGCTGGCAAAATCTTATGATCTCGGATCCTCCCGGGAACGGCAAATCATAGTTCAGACCCCTAACGACGATGTTCCCTTCTCTGCAGGAATACTCTCTCGTTCACTGCAGGCCTGCGCCATCAATCGAGCAGAAGCTCTGGAGACCGCTAAACAGGTACATGAATCCCTGCAGAAGGGGGAAACAACATTTATCAATCATGTCGACCTCAGGAAAATCGTGTACCAGCACCTGAAGGAGCACTGTTCCCAGCCAGCTGCGGATCGATTCCTCTCCTGGCGAAGGTTCAAAGAGAGCGGCCTGCCTTTGATCGTAATGGTGGGAGGCATAACCGGCACAGGAAAGAGTACACTGACAACAGAACTGGCTTATCAGTTGAATATTATCCGTAATCAATCAACTGATATGATGCGTGAAATCGTTCGCTGTTACCTTCCTGCGGCAGAGATCCCTACCCTGTCCTATTCGAGTTTTGAGGCCTGGAAAGGGCTGACACAAGAAGGACAAGCGGCACAAGAATGCAGCGATGAGGAAGTAGTGCGCGGTTTTCTCTCCCAATGCAATATAATCAAACAAGGACTGGAGGCGACAATTCACCGGGCTGTCAAAGAAAACCACGACCTGATCATTGATGGTGTGCATGTATTAGCCTCAAAGCTCGAACTGGACATCAGCCGGGATCAGGCCATCGTCATTCCCCTGATGCTGGCTGTTCCTCACAAAAAGACACTCAGAAAACGTCTTAAACATCGGGAAAGAGAACAGCCTGAACGTGCTTCATCCCGTTACCTGAAACAACTCGATCGAATATGGGTACTACAGTCCTATCTGGTGGCGGAAGCGGAACAGCATAGAATCCCGCTGATAGTTAATGGCGAAATCGAGGAGGCTCTGAACGAGATCCTGATGCACATAAGCAATATAATAAGCCAACACTTTCCAGCCCATATCCAGATATGAGGCGTTTTAACAGGAAACTTGAAAACAGCCCCAAAGGCATCAGCAGCATAGGGCGTCTGATAAACACTATACGCAACACTATTTTCCACATAAAACAGCGCGTGAGAAACAGATACCCTGCAAGATTGAACTCTCAGCAAGCTCCGCAAACAGCACAGCTTTCAAGATCAGTCTGGTGGGACTACTTTCCTGTCGCACTGGTTACAACAATAGGAGTTTCAATAACAATTGCCGCATTTATTCAATCTTTGAATTGGGAGAAAGATCGGGTTGAAATCGCATTTCAGGAAACATCCCAGGATCGGATATTAGTCATCCAGCGTGAGATCGAAAATTCTCTCGGAATAGTCCAGGATATCGCCAGCTTTTTTGAGGCGTCAGAGTTTGTCGGGCGCCGGGAATTCCGTAAATTTGTCGGTCCGGCACTGAAAAATCATGCCGGCATCAAAGCTCTGCAGTGGGTACCCGTAGTACTCGATGACAACCGTTCTGACTTCGTTGAGGAGGCTCAGAAAAGTTTTCCCCCTTTCAATATTATGGAATCAGACCTTTCGGGCA
>DAOVUE010000081.1 GCA_030632745.1 Pseudomonadota bacterium
ATCAAAGGGGGCCGATCAAAGGGGTCAGAGTAATTGATTTTAAGAAAATCAATTACTCTGCCCCCTTTGATTTCTCGCCCCCTTTGATTCTCCTCTGACCCCTTTGATCCCTCTTTGATCCTGATGGCTCTTATCTTTCATTAAATCTCAAACTACTACCGTCAATAATACTGCGATAATAACAAGATTTATGCGGATTACTATCATCTTTTTTTGCATGACAAGCACCTTTGCCCTGTGGTGTAACCTGATAGACAAACGAATTTTGTTCACAATTAATCAGTATATCATCAACTTTAAGCATATCACCGGAAGTTAGACCTTTTTTCCATAATTCCTGACGACTGCGGCTCCAATAAGTTGCATAACCACTTTTAACTGTTTCATCAAAGGCTTCTTTATTCACAAAAGCTAAAATTAAAACATCTTTGGTCGTACTGTCCTGGGTAACGACAGGCAATAACTTTTGACCGTCTTCACCAAAATCAAGCATAAGCTCTTCAGTATATTCTTTACTCACTCAATACTCCTTAATAATCGGCTAATATAAACTTCCATTATTATACCAATCCATTGAAAAGAGATACACTAACTATTGAAAATCAAAGGGGTCAGAGAAATCAAAGGGGTCAGAGTAATTGATTTTCTTAAAATCAATTACTCTGACCCCTTTGATTCCTCGTTTATTCAATGCTATTATGAAATCAGATAATTAAAAATAACAATATTAAAATCTGATGAGACAATTTATTGTTCACGCCAAACTGATTAACCGATCAACAACTTTATAAGAATTCAGCTGGTATTAAAATGCAGAAAATAATATTAATTTTATTGAGCATTCTTGTTTGTTCACAGGTCAGTGCAAATGAACCCAAACATATCCTGGTACTACATTCCTACAATCAATCAATGGGCTGGATAAAAGATATCAATCAGGCCATTAATGATGTCTTACAACCAGATAAAAATAACTATATTCTCCATATTGAAAATATGGATACTAAAAGAATTTATACGCCGGAACATCTACAGCATCTAAAAGATATTTATCAGGAAAAATATAAAAATATTAAATTTGATTTGATTTTATCCAGTGACAATAATGCCTTTGACTTTTTAAAGAAAAATAGAGACGAACTTTTTGGTAACATCCCTGTCTCGTTTAGTGGTGTTAATTTCTTTAAACCCGGTGATCTTGATGGCTATACTAATTATACGGGTGCTGCTGAAGTATTTGATGCCAGAACAACCATTGAAAATGCTTTAAAGATGCTGCCGCAAACAAAAGAAATTTATGTGATTAATGATTACCTGAAAACAGGAAGAACCTGGGAAAAAAGCATTAAATTACAGCTTGCCGGCATGGATAAAAACATAATGGAAAATATTAAAATTAGCTATGCCGCCAATCAGCCAATCGCTCAATTACGGCAATCTTTATCAAAACTGAATAAAGATACTATTATTTTGCTGGGTGTTTATTTTAAAGACAAAAATGGTGAATATTTTACCTATGAAAAGGGTGAATATTTTCCCTATGAACAGACAGGTTCCTTACTCGCCAAAAGTACAGCCATGCCTGTCTTTTGTCTTCTGGAATTTAACTTGCATCATGGTGTTGTGGGCGGTAGTGTGATTGGTGGTTACTATCAGGGAGAGGCTATGTCAAAAATAGCTTTGCAGATATTAAAGGGTGCTTCTGCAGATGATATCCCTGTTTTACAACGCGGTTCCACAAAACTCATTTATGATTACCCCAGTTTAATCCATCATGGTATTGACATCGATGATGTGAATGAACAAGCCTTTATCTTAAACGCCCCCATTTCCTATTGGCAGGAAAACAAACAGATTCTAATGGTATCCCTCTTTATTATTTCATTACTGGGCATGCTGGTTATCATACTTTTAATCCTGAATAAAAAAAGAAAAACAGCAGAAAATAAATTTAGACAATTAAGTGGGAGTTTAGAAATCACCGTTAAAAAAAGGACAAAAGAGCTCTCTGAGCTAAAAGAAAGAATGGAGCTGGCTTTAGAAAGTGCCAATCTCGGGCTTTGGGACTGGCAGCCTCAAACTAATGAATTAAGTACCAATGATATCTTTTTAACCATGTTAGGCTATTCACCAGATGATTTTCCTCAAACAATAGAGCGCCGTTCATCATTAGTTCATCCGGATGATATTGAAACTGTTATGTCTATGTTATCACCTTTTGTTGATGGTGATGATGGTCTGTACAGTAATGAATATAGAATGCTGGCTGCTGATAAAACATGGCATTGGATTTATGATATAGGCAGGGTGGTCCGTCGAGACACAAAAGGTAAGGCGACGCGTTTTATTGGTATCCATTTAGATATTACACAAAGAAAACTTATTGAAGAGCAATTAATAAGCTCTAGAACGGCGGCAGATGCTGCTAATAAAGCAAAATCAGAATTTTTAGCTAATATGTCTCATGAATTACGTACACCTATGAATGGTGTATTGGGTTTGACAGAGTTATTGGCGAAAACAAAACTCAATAAAATGCAAAAAGATTATCTAGATACGATTAAAGTTTCTGGTGAGACCCTGTTATTGATTTTAAATGATATTCTGGATAACTCTAAAATAGATTCCGGAGAGATATTCTTTCAGGAAAACAACTTTGATCCCATTGAGATAGTAGAGCACATCGCTCAACTCTTAACCCAGTCAGCCTCTAATAAAGGCATAGAGCTGATCAGCCGTATATCACTTCCCGGGCCGGGCTGTTATGCGCAGGGTGATCCTGATCGTATTCGCCAAATTTTAATGAACTTAGCCAATAATGCGATTAAATTTACCGAGCAAGGGAAGGTGACTCTTTCGCTTAAGCTAAAACAACTGAAAGAAATAGAAAAACTGCAATGTACTTTTGAAGTAACTGATACAGGTATTGGTATCATAGAGGAACATCAAAAAAAATTATTTAATGCTTTTATGCAAGTTGATTCATCGGATACCCGTAAATATATGGGTACAGGTCTAGGGCTTTCCATCAGTAAAAAATTGGTTGAAGCCATGGGAGGAAAGATTGGTGTTCGCAGTAAGCCTGGTGCAGGCAGTACTTTCTGGTTCTGCTTTGATCTTCCTTGTGTGGCTAAGCAGGAACAACTACCTGAAGTAAAATCTATTGATAATATTGATAAAAATACTATAGAACATAAAACAAAGCAAATAAGACCATCACGAGTAGAGAAAATACTAATTGCAGAAGATGATGCGATTAATCAAATGGTTATTCAGGGAATGTTATCACAACTGGGTTTTACTGCTGCCTGTGTTAAAAATGGTCAGGAAGCGGTACAGGCATTTAAAGAGGGTGATTATCAATTAATCCTGATGGATTTGCAAATGCCGCTTATGGGAGGTAATGAAGCCAGTCGCTTAATACGTAAAGCTGAAATAGAAAGTAATTGCCAAACCAGGATCCCGATTTTAGCCTTGACAGCTAATGTAATTGGAGGTGTTAGCGAACAAACCCGGGCAGCGGGGATGGATGATTATTTATCCAAGCCGATTAAAGGTGATGTGATTGCTGAGGCTTTATCTAAGTGGCTGCCCATTGAAAACCATATTCAGGAAAGTGCTCAGGAAAGTGACATGTCCCCGATAATACAAGGCAGGATTGCAGCAGAAATGATTAGCTCTGCAATGGAAGCTCCTATCCTTGACAGAGTAATACTGGATAACATCAGCTTGTCCTTAGGTAAAAAACGCTTCAATTCAATGATGACTCAGGCTCATAGTGAAATTGAAAAGCGCCTTGTGACGCTTAATGAATTAGTGCAAAAAGAGGATAGAGAAAATTTAACTATCACCGCTCATGGTTTAAGAGGCAGTTCTGCTACATTAGGTGCTCTATGCCTGTCAGAAAAGTGTCAGGCTTTGGAAGAGCTGATGACGGGAGAACGGGCTAAGGAGTTTGGTCAAAAAGAAATTAAAGCCATAATGGAAGAACTTAATCGGGCGGCTAATAAAACCATTCATGAAATTAGAAAGCTGACAGAGCAAGGCGGGTAAGTTATATCTGCTTGCTGTTATTTTAACTGCCGAACAATAGCCTTCAGCAAGTCATCACAACTAAAGGGTTTCAGTATAATTTCCACCATCCCGGCATTATAACAAAGTTGATGTTCTTGCTCTTTTAACTGACCCGTCAGACCAATGACAGGTAACTGCGGCATCATCTTATGAATCTTTCGTGTCGTTTCATTCCCTCCCATACCCTGCATCATGACATCCATCAGCACCACATCAATGGTATTTGTTTGGGCGGCCACATAATCTAGAGCCTGCTGACCACTTTCAGCCAATATCACATTAGCCCCCTTACTGCCCAGCATTTCCTTAATAATAATCCGGTTCAGTCCTTCATCATCTGCAGCCAGTACAGTGATACCTTTAAGAGGTGAGCCTGTCATTAACTGCTCATTAAAATTATTGACTTGATTCTCTGATCTTTTTTGTTTGTTAGAGGTCATCAGTTTTTGAGTTAATACTACACCACGTTCAGTGGCTTTTTTTATCTGCCGGGTATACTCTTTCAGTCTGGAATCATCAGCCAGGTTGTCACTGAGTAGTTCAGTAAATCCTTTAATAATGGAAAGTATATTATTGTAGTCGTGGGCAATATTATCGAACGATTTATCCAAAGCAGCCATTTTTTGACTACTTTTCAGCAATTCTTCCTTTTTCTTATATTCTGTGATATTTCTTGCTTCTGGAACAAGATATTTCACCATTCCTTGATCATCAAATATGGGGTGCATGCTGAATGCCATCCATTCAACACCGCCATCCGCCCCGGGAAAAGAAATCTCCTGAAAGGTTCCCTCCCCCTGAGCACAGAGTTCAACATCACTTTTAATCCGTTCCCGTATCTCAACAAACCCGGGGACATCATATAATTTCTTAGCGATGATATCTTCCCGTTTTAAACCATCAATAATACTATGGGTATTGTTACAAAACAAAATGCTTCCATCTGTCTCCAGGACAGCCACATAGGTCACTATGTTGTTTAATAGTGCTGTAAAAAAATCATTTTGGGTAGGCGATATGTGCAGCAAATTAATGCCCTTTATTTGTAAAAAAAATAAATCATATATCTTCAGACTGTGGATATCAATTACTTCAAAAACTAATTGTAGAGTACACAAGCTATTTTCGGGCGCTTTAGAAAAAAAATTTTTTTTGAACCCGTTGATTTTATTATCGGAAACACGCATAGTAAATAGTCCTGAGAAGGAAGAAAAAATGAAATTAGTAATTAAAACAGGTGTTATAATAAAATATGGTCAGTTTAACCAATCTGGCCATGGCAGACTTCATGATATTTTCTGCCAAAAGACTAAAGTAATGAGCAGTAATAAATGAGGATACAGATGAAATTAATAAAATTTAATCAAATACTATCAAACACGTTTTTTTCCCAATTTTTTAGATCAGGCATTGGTTTATGCCTGTTACTAATGACCTTTGTAGTATTTGCATCAGATGGTGATATCGCATTAAAAATAGATTCCCCCGACTGGTTACAGATAAATTTAGGATTATTTGGCGGCCTGGCCCTCTTTCTGGCAGGTTTACAACTATTATCTGAGGGAATGAAAAAAGCAGCGGGTCAGGCAATGACTACCGTATTAGCAAAATTGACAACCAACCGTTTTATGGGGGCAGTGACGGGTGCTTTTGTTACCGGCATACTCAATTCATCTACTGTAACCACTTTGCTTGTTGTTGGTTTTATTTCCGGCGGCATGATGACTCTTGCTCAGTCTGTCGGGGTTATTATGGGGGCTAATATCGGCAGTACAGTGACGGCTCAATTATTGGCTTTTAATCTGGCCGCTTATTC
Organism: Pseudomonadota bacterium; assembly: GCA_030632745.1. GTDB lineage: Bacteria > Pseudomonadota > Gammaproteobacteria > GRL18 > GRL18 > GRL18. The sequence continues at coordinate 5,891 of DAOVUE010000081.1, forward strand.
ACTGGGCCCCGTCGCTATTGGCTTTTTTATGCTTTTTACTGCCAAAAGTGACAAGGTAAAATACTATGGCATGATGATTATGGGCATCGGCCTGGTATTTTATGGCATGGGACTGATGAGTGACGCAATGGTACCCTTACGTAATTATGAGCCTTTTCTTGATATTTTAAAAGAGCTGGAACATCCTCTAGCCGGTATTCTGGCAGGGGCTGTATTTACGGCTATTGTACAGTCATCTGCTGCAACCGTTGGTATTGCTATTGCCATGGCAAGTGAGGGTTTACTGGGCTTGTCTGCCGGCATTGCTTTAGCTCTGGGTGCCAATATTGGTACGGCAGTCACAACGGCTATTATGGGAGTTCTCAGCAGCAAGTCTGTTGATGCAGTCAGGGCCTCGGTTGTTCATGTCAGTTTTAATGTTATCGGAGTCCTTATCTGGCTGCCGTTTATCGGCTTGCTGGTTGATATTGCTGTGTGGTTATCGCCTTCCAGTCCTGAGCTAGAGGGAATGGCTCGGGCAGCATCAGAAGTCCCACGTCAGATAGCCAATGCAAATACCTTCTTTAATATTATTAATACTGTAATATTTATTGGTTTTACCACCTGGTTTGCGCGCATGGCAGAATGGTTAATCGCTGATAAAGCACCCCAAAAAGGGATTATTATCGAACCCAGATACCTGGATGAAAACCTGTTGATAACACCCAACATCGCACTGCAGCAGGTACGCTTTGAACTGGCCAGAATTGGAAATATTTCAATGGAAATGCTGCGCGATATTGTTCCGGCAATTAAAAATAATGATATGCAGCATGTTAAAAAAATTGCTAAGCGTTATGATGAGATCAGCATCCTGGAAGCAGAAATACTCAAGTACCTTGCTTTATTACGCAAAAATACGCTTTCAGATGAAGATAGCCTTGAATTTCAATCTATTATGATGGCAGTGGATAATTTTGAAAGTATGGCCGGAATTATAGAAGGCAATCTGGTCACTTTAGCTGAAAAAGTAGCTGCCCTGGATTCAAGATCAAGTGAACAAACAAGAGCAATGATGCTTGATGTGTATAATTCCGTACTAGAATCAGTTGAGCAAACGGTGCAGGCAG
>DAOVUE010000229.1 GCA_030632745.1 Pseudomonadota bacterium
CAGCAGTGTATAACTTGAAATATACACAAAATGACTTCCGCCATAATAACAGATAGCCATAAAAAACAGACTGGCAATAACGGTTACACCACCTACCAGACCATCCAGACCATCCATAAAATTATAGGCATTGGTTAAACCTACAATCCATAGTAAAGAAATGAGATAACCAGTCCAGCCCAGATTGATATAACCGACTATAGGTAAAGCTAACTGATCCAGGACAATACCTGAATATAAAACCACTGCCACAGCAATTAAGTGTGATAAGAGTTTAAAATGTGCAGATTTTTCCCGGATGTCATCATAAAAAGAAATAATTGCAATGAGTATGGATGAGACAATGAATCCCAGCATATAGTTTTGTTTAATATGAGTGGCATCGCCAAGCCAGTAGATAACAGACATACCGATAAAAAAAGTAATAACTATGGCAAGCCCGCCCCCTCTCGGAGTTGCTGAACTATGGGATGAACGTTCATTGGGATGATCCATAATGGCTATTTTATGACACATAAACCAGGTAATGGAAAAAGAGATTAGAAAGAGTAGCAGTGCAAATAAAATATGCATGGAAAAAGTGGCAAGTGACATGAGCTTAGGTCAATCTCTGGTGTTGTTGATAAATGGCAATATAAATATACATTATGAATGTATAAGGATCAAATGTAGAGTAAAAAAATACCTTTTTCTGAAGGCTGGGCTAAGTTATTATGTCTGTGTATAATAATCAACGAAAATATCACTTAATTTAGGAATTTACACTTATAAATTATGAAAATAGCCATAGCAGGAACAGGTTACGTTGGTCTTTCCAATGCAATGCTTTTAGCACAAAACCATGAAGTTGTTGCGCTTGATATCATCCCGGAAAAAATTAAGCTGCTTAATAATAAAAAATCACCCATAATCGATGCAGAAATAGAAGCCTTTTTGAGCGATAAAGATCTTAATTTCACGGCCACACTGGATAAAGAAAAAGCTTATCAAAATGCAGACTTTATTATTATTGCCACACCCACCGATTATGATGTGCAAACTAACTATTTCAATACACAATCAGTTGAAGCCGTTATAAAAGATGTGACAGCAATAAATCCTGATGCTGTCATAGTGATAAAATCAACGGTTCCGGTAGGCTATACTGAAGACATAAAGCAGCAGCTGAATTGTGATAATATTATTTTTTCTCCGGAATTTTTAAGAGAAGGCAGTGCCGTGTATGATAATCTGCACCCTTCACGTATTATTATCGGGGAACAGTCACAAAGAGCTGAACAATTTGCCGGCTTATTAGTGGAGGGAGCCATTAAAAAAGACATTCCTGTTTTATATACCGGTTCGATTGAAGCTGAGGCCATTAAATTGTTCTCCAATACCTATCTGGCCATGCGGGTGGCCTATTTTAATGAACTGGACAGTTATGCTGAAAGTCATGGACTGAATTCAAGGCAGATTATTGAGGGGGTAGGATTAGAACCCCGCATCGGGAATCATTATAATAATCCCTCTTTCGGCTATGGTGGATATTGTCTGCCTAAAGATACCAAACAACTCAGGGCCAATTATAAAGATATACCCAATAGTCTTATCAGTGCGATTGTAGAAGCAAACAGCACGCGCAAGGACTTTATTGCAGATTCTATTATTAAACGAAACCCTAAAGTAGTGGGTATTTATCGTCTGATTATGAAAAGCAACTCTGATAACTTCAGGGCCTCTTCTATACAGGGAATTATGAAACGTATTAAGGCAAAAGGCATAGAGGTGGTTATCTATGAACCGGTGCTGCAGGAAGAAGAATTTTTCCACTCAAAAATTATAAACGATCTGCATGAATTCAAACAATATGCTGACATTATTGTTGCCAACCGCTTATCTGCTGATCTTACGGATGTTGAAAACAAAGTTTATACCAGAGACTTGTTTGGTAGTGATTAATAAAACTCATCAGCAAAAGGCAGTTTTCCTTGATCGTGATGGAGTGATTAATTATGATTTGGGTTATGTCAGTCAGGCGCAGGATTTTCAGTTTATTCCCGGTGTATTTGAAGCCTGTAAGCAATTTATTCAATTGGGTTATCAGATAATCATCATTACCAATCAGTCAGGTATTGCAAGAGGCTATTATTCTGAAACAGATTTTGCGCAATTGAATCAGTGGATGTTAAATCAATTTGAAAAACATGATGTGTCAATAAAGGATGTGTACTATTGTCCGCATCATCCCATTCATGGACAGGGTAAATACAAGCTGGATTGTGATTGTCGAAAGCCGCAACCCGGTATGATAAAACAGGCACAGCAGGAGCATAATATTGATCTGCAGCAATCTGTTTTAGCGGGTGATAAACTCAGTGATATTCAAGCGGGTAAATGTGCTGGAATTGCTACTAATTTTTTGGTAAAGACAGGTAAAGTTGTTACAGATGAATGTGCTGATCAGGCCGATGGCAGTTTTGCTGATTTATTGTCACTATCGACAGCATTATCAAATTCACCTGTTATTTATAATGTTTGAAGTATAAAGGTTAATGCTCATTTATGTATCTTGATCAGGCTGTTCTAACCTTTGGTCGAGCCATGCGTGAAAAATATGGCTTTAAGGTTCATAAATTAGCGATTGATGCGCAATTTAGCTGCCCTAATCGTGATGGAAGCAAGGGTATCGGCGGATGTACATTTTGTAATAATACTTCTTTCAGTCCCAATGCCCGCAAGCCACCGACAGTCGATGAACAATTAGACGCAGGGCGTCGGGTCATTATCAAGCGTACAGGAGCAACCCGCTATCTGGCCTATTTTCAGGCCTATACTAATACTTATGCTGATATTCACTATTTAAAATCTCTCTATGATAGCGCCTTAGCACATCAGGATGTCATAGGGCTATCCATTGGTACGCGCCCTGATTGCGTTCCGGATGCTGTTTTATCTCTATTGTCAGAATATCAGCGTCAGGGATATGAAATCTGGCTGGAATTAGGATTGCAGTCCAGCTTTGATAAAACGCTTGATGCGGTTAATCGAGGTCATGGCTTTAAGGAATATCAGGATGCTATAAAAAGGGCACAGCGCTATAATTTACAAGTCTGTACACATCTTATAGTGGGTTTGCCCGGTGAAACAATGCAGCATAGTCTGACCAGTATGTCCCGGGTTCTGGAAAGCAGACCCAGTGGAATCAAAATACATCCATTACATATAGTCAGAGGTACACAAATTGCCCGCCAATGGAAGTCTGGAGAATATCAACCACTTAGTCTGAATGATTATGTTGATACTGTGGTCAGGATGGTAAAAATGGCACCTGAAGAACTGATTTTTCATCGTCTGACAGGCACTGCGGCAGAAGATTTATTACTCGCTCCGGCCTGGTGCAGCAAAAAATGGCTGGTGTTGAATGAAATTACCAGAAAGTTAGAGCAATATAAGGCTGAACATGTTAATAAATAAGGCAAAACAAATTAAATTGGTTATTTTTGATGTTGATGGTGTTTTGACCGATGGTATGCTTAACTATGGTGCAGAGGGTGAATTATTTAAACAATTTAATGTTAAAGATGGAGTGGGTATAAAATTACTGCAGCAATGTGCTATTGATGTGGCAGTGATTACAGCAAAAGACTCAAAACCCCTGCAGCAGCGTATGAATGATCTGTCGGTGCGGTATTTCTATCCGGGCTGTAATAATAAGAATAAAGCCTTTACTGAATTACTGACTATGTTATCACTTAATGCTGAGCAGGTTGCCTATGTGGGCGATGATGTTATTGATTTACCCGTGATGGATCAGGTTGGCTTAGCGATTGCAGTTCAGGATGCTCATAGTTTCGTGAAAAAAAAAGCTGATTATATTACTCTTGCACCGGGTGGTCAGGGGGTGGCCAGAGAAGTTGCAGATTTAATTTTAGATGCTCAGTTTGATCTGGAAAAACTTTATAATAAAATGGCTCAGGGACATAGTGATGGGGCTGAAGTTCAGCCCTGATAATTAATAAATGTCTCATCCCATAGCTAACACAGCTTCATCAAAAAAATATGTATTTTTTATATGGCAGAAAAACAACCTTAACGGACGTTTAGGGTAAAGAAAGATCAAGAGACAAAAGAAGGGGGGATCGTTCGGATAAGTGCTTA
>DAOVUE010000258.1 GCA_030632745.1 Pseudomonadota bacterium
AACCCCGGCATTCCTTCCACTAAATCATCATCACCGAGATCGTGTAGTTGCTCTGAACCTTGTTTTTGTCATAATAAGGCATCTTGTGGACGAGCCAGTTCAGAAAGTAAAATTGCAATAGAAAATGAGGTGCCAAGTAAAATACCAGGTAATACACCAATAAATACAACTGCTGCCGTGGTTGTAATAGCTATCCATGCAGTCTGTCTATGCTGTGTCCACATAAATTTGACACTGGGTAAATCAACCAGAGTAAATCCTGTATATATCAGAATAGCAGCAATAGTTACCTTGGGTAAATGAGTTATTGCCTCAGCTGCAAAAATCATAAATATAGTCAGAAATACGATTGAAGCCAGATTTGCCATCTGAGTTTTTCCACCGCTAGCACTATTAACTAACGTACGTGTTTGACTGCCGCCTACAGAAAACCCCTGAATAGCAGCAGTAGCAATATTGGCAACGCCCAATGCCATGAGTTCCTTATCTGGGTCAATATTATAATTATGCTTTTCTGCCATTGAGCGACTGAGTAATATACCTTCTGGAAAAATCAGCATCGATAATCCCAAAGCACCCATTGCCAAGGTAGCGATATCATTAAAATTAAATGAAAAATCCATTGATTGAGGTGCCAGATTACGGATTTCTCCTATTGTTTCTACACCCACAACATTGAAATCTATGATTAATCCTGCTATCAGGGCAATAAAAAAAACGGGTACTAAAGGGGGAACACGTTTAATTAAACGGCGGGCTATTATAAGCAGTATCAGGGTGATTATTCCTGTGATAAATGTTTCCATATGAGTTTGTGAAATTTTTTCAAACCATTCAATCAACCGGGGGACAAAATCACTATGGTCAAGGGTGATACCAAAAAATTTTCCCCACTGGCTGATAATAATAACCAGGGCTGCACCATTAAGATAGCCAAGTAATACGGGTGTTGACAGAAAGCTGGCAATGACTCCCAACTTGAATTTAGCAGCCATAATCAGGATAAGTCCAGTAAACACAGCAAGCCATGTTCCTGCTATTATTGCTTTGGCCGGATCTCCCCCTGAGAGTGGTAAAATAGCTGTTCCTACCAGGAGTGCTACTGCACCATCGGGGCCGACATTCATGTGGCGTGATGTGGTAAAAAGAAAATAAGCAATTGATGCGGCAATTGCGCTATATATACCAGCTACAGGCCCAAATCCTGCTAATTCTGCATAAGCAAGAGTGGAGGGCAATAAAACCAGAGAAATGACTAATCCAGCAAGTATATCCGGACCAAGATCTTCAACATGATATTCTTTGATCGTTTTGAGACCAGGAAGTGTGGAATATATTTTTTCCCAGAAAGTCACTTTTTTATTATTACTTGTTAACATATAAAATATTGCCTGATTATTTAAATTAAAAAGAGTATTTATTAATTTAAAAGCTTGATTTTCTAGTGTATTTCCCCCCACGTTCAGCTAAGTCTGAAATAAAATACAAGTGGCTTTTGAATAAAAGGAGATTTGGTCAGTTCTTATTTCTACTATCAATACATCGTTAAAGTAACGTCTATTGGAAATTACGGTAAGGGTCTTTTCAGCCATAGTTTCTACAACTTTCAACAGTTTAATGGCTTCCGTCTCTTTCTAACTGAATCAATTTTCCCAGAAGCCTTATAAACTCTCTCTCATTTTCACTTCTTCCTGAACATCCACCACTGTTTCACGCATGGCTTCAAGTAAGACATAAATAACCGGAACAATAAATAGTGCAACAAAGGTTGCTATGGTCATACCGCCTAATAAGGCAACACCAATGGTTTTTTGTGTCTGAGCCCCCGCACCAGTGGCAATTGCTAATGGAATAATACCGAAGATAAAAGAAAAAATGGTCATTAAAATCGGCCTAAAACGTGATACAGCAGCATCTATAGCTGAATCGACAATACTTTTACCTGATTCCCTCAGCTCTTTGGCAAATTCAACAATGAGTATGGCATTTTTTGATGACATGGCAATCAGTAACACCAGACCAATTTGAGCAAATACATTCATAGGTAAATTAACATACTGCAAAGCAAGCAGTGCACCAAGCATCACCAATGGTACTGGGATCATGATCATCAGCGGCAATATCCATGACTCATACTGAGCTGCCAGAACAAGAAAAACAACAATTAAAACAAAAGTAAAAGTGATAACAATTGAATTACCTGAAATTTTTTCCTGCAGTGACATACCTGACCATTCAAAACCGTATTCTTTAGGCATTATTTTTTTCTGCAGCTCTTCCATGGCCGCCATCGCATCACCAGAACTATAGCCAGGCGCAGCAGAACCATTTATCTGAATAGAGCGATAAAGATTATAGTGAGTAATATTCTGTGGTCCCTGAATTTCATTAACCTTAATAACAGCACTTAAGGGCACCATTTCATTTTCATTATTACGTACATATAATTTTGAAATATCACTTTTATCACTTCTAAACTCTTTTTTTGCCTGAGCATAGACACGGTACACCTTACCGTATTTAGTAAAATCATTAATGTAAACAGAACCTAAATAGGTTTGCATGGTGAGAAAAACATCCGCTATATTAATACCCAGAGCATTAATTTTTTCACGATTAAATTCAACCTCATACATAGGATTGGATGAGTTAAAGGTTGTATAGGCTGAACCTATGCGAGGATCGTTATTGGCTGCCGTAATAAGTTCGCTAACATAAAACTGAAACTGCTCAATATCAGAAGCCATAAAATCCTGCACTCGAAAATCAAAACCGCCTGCGATACCAAGCCCCGGAATGCCTGGCAGATTAAATGCAAACACGTTGGCATCAGAAATATCGGCTGTTTTTTTGAATATCTGGCGAATAATAGCATCTACATTTTCAGTCTTGTCATCACGTTGTTCCCAGGGTTTAAAAGTAATAAACGAAACACCTGAAGCCGGATCAAGGGATCCAGTGATGACATTATAACCATGCACAGTAGTCACCTCTTCAATCGCATCAATGGTGGCAAGACGTTTTTCAATTTCAGTGGCAATTTTTTCAGTTTGCACAATCGATGAACCGGGTTTTAGTACATAACCAGCTAAAACAACCCCCTTATCTTCTTCAGGTACAAAGCCAGTGGGAATGGTTTTAAACATGTGAGCGGTATAAGCTATCAGCACAATAAACACAACGACAACCAGCCATTTTAATTTAATAACAAAATAAATAGAGCGTTTATACTGATTGGTCAGCCAGTCAAATCCCTGATCAAAAAGCTTAAATCCTATAAATTTTTTATGATCAGGGCCATTACGTTTAATAATAATTGCCGCAATAGCTGGTGATAAACTCAGCGCATTAACAGAAGAAATAAAAACAGCAAAGGCAATGGTTAAGGCAAATTGCTGATAGAGTGAGCCAGTAATACCAGGCATTAAAGAAACAGGCACAAAAACAGCAATAAGAACGACTGTAGTCGCAATAATAGGACCAACAATTTCAGCCATTGCTTTTTTAACCACATGCGGCATGGGCAAGTCAGGCTCATTCAACATAATGGTTTCAACGTTTTCAACCACCAGAATAACATCATCCACTACGATACCAATGGCTAAGATAAGTCCGAATAAAGTCAAAAAGTTAATAGAGAAACCAGTAATATACATTGCCACAAAGGCACCAACCAATGAGACAGGAATAGCGACAGCGGCAATCACAGTGGGTCGCCATGACTGCAAAAAGATATAAATCACCAGGATCACCAGAAAAATGGCCATAATAAGCGTTTCAACCACATTATCTATAGCAACTTCAACATACTTAGTCGTATCATAAGGTGTTTTATATT
>DAOVUE010000010.1 GCA_030632745.1 Pseudomonadota bacterium
CGGATTGTGATCCAATTGCCCGGTATCCAGGATACGGCCGGAGCAAAAGATATTCTGGGTGCTACTGCCACGCTTGAATATCGAGCGGTTGATGAAGAGCATACCGTGGAACAGGCATTAAATGGCCGTGTTCCTGCAGGATCAAGAATTTACCATACTCGTGAAAGAAGAGAAGGCAGTCGGGTTATTCCTTCTGTACCGGTATTATTGAAAAAGCGCGTTATTACCACGGGTGAACATGTGACCAATGCACAGGCTGGAATTGATCCGGATACAGGCGGTGCCAAGGTCAGTGTGTCTCTGGACGGCTATGGTGGTAAACGTATGGGGGCTTTTACCAAGAACAATGTAGGTAACCGCATGGCGGTGGTTTATCTGGAAACCAAACAGGAAACTGCACTGGATAAGGACGGTAATATCGTCAGGGATGAAAAAGGTAATCCTGTTTTAAAACGTCATACTATTGAAGAAGTCATCAGTAATGCCGTTATTCGCGGGCATTTCTCCAATCGCTTTGAAACAACCGGCCTGGATAGTGTGCAGGAAGCTAATAATTTATCACTTCTGTTAAGAGCAGGCGCATTAGCAGCACCGGTTTATATTATAGAAGAACGAACTATTGGTCCAAGCCTGGGACAGGATAATATTGATAAAGGCTTTAACTCCGTCATTATTGGTTTTGTGGCGGTACTGTTCTTTATGGGGTTCTGGTACCGGAAGTTCGGCTTAATTGCCAATCTGGCTCTGTCATTAAACCTGGTTATTATTGTGGCGGTTTTATCTTTATTACAGGCGACTTTAACCTTGCCCGGTATTGCCGGTATAGTATTAACCGTGGGTATGGCTGTTGATGCAAATGTGTTGGTTTTTGAACGGATTCGGGAAGAATTACGCAATGGTAATTCCCCTCAGAATAGTATTAATGCAGGCTATGAAAAGGCATTGTCAACTATTGCAGATGCCAATATCACCACGCTGATTGCGGCATTTGTACTGTTTGTGGTTGGAACCGGTGCGATTAAAGGTTTTGCTGTAACTCTTTCTATCGGTATTATGACGTCGATGTTTACCGCTATTATGGTGACCAGAGCAGTGGTTAATCTTCTCTATGGTTCTGAACGTTCTCTGAAAGATATATCAATATAGTCAATTAAGTTTTTAAAAAGATAAAATATTATGCAAATACTAACAGATACACATATTAAGTTTATGTCGCAGCGCAAAGTTGCGATGCTGATCTCAGCTGTTTTAATTGTAATATCCATTGTTTCACTGGCGACCAGAGGCTTGCAGCTAGGTCTGGATTTTACCGGCGGTACATTGATAGAAGTTGCTTATCCTAAGGCGGTAGAACTGAAACCTATCCGTGATCAGCTGCATAATAATGGCTTTGATGATGCCATTGTGCAGCATTTTGGTTCCGCGAGTGAAGTGCTGGTGCGTATTGCTCCCAAAGAGGGTGTTTCAAATGCTGATATCTCCACGCGACTTTTTGAACTGCTGCGTGCGCAGAATGCTGCGGTACAAAACCAACGTGTGGAATTTGTCGGACCTCAGGTGGGTGAGGAACTGACAGAAACGGGTGGTATCGCCATGCTGGCTGCTTTAGCCTGTATTCTGGTTTATGTTGCCTTACGCTTTGAATATCGTTTTGCTTTAGGTTCCGTGGCTGCCCTGGCACACGATGTGATTATTGTAATGGGCTTGTTTGCCTTATTTGGTATTGAATTTGATTTGACTGTATTAGCTGCGATTCTGGCAGTGATTGGTTATTCTCTTAATGACACCATAGTGGTCTTTGATCGTATCAGAGAAAACTTTCGTAAAATTCGTAAGGGAGATGCCATGGAGGTTATTGATGCGTCTTTAAACCAGACTCTGGCCCGAACTTTGATTACCTCAGGAACTACCTTAATCGTATTGATTGCCCTGTTTGTTTTCGGCGGTGAGCTGATCAATGGTTTTGCCACAGCCTTATTAGCCGGTGTTATTATTGGTACTTATTCCTCTGTTTATGTCGCCAGCTCAGTTCTGGTTGCGATGGGGATCAGCAAGGAAGATCTAGCGCCGGTGAAAAGTGAAGGGGATCAGCAGGAAGAGATCTACGAGGAAGTTTAACTTTGTTAAATGCATCTCTGTCTATTGCAGAGCGTAATCAGGCTTTTTTAAACTGGATCAATGAATGTAACGCCTATAAGGCAGATAGCTATCTGCCTTTTGTTATTGATAATACCGTTTTAGGTTATATTCATCAGCAGCAGAAAAGCAACTTTGTCCCCTTTGATGCCAATTTTATCCTTACAACCTATCAGGGACAGGAAGCTGTTAGTTTCCACCCTGGTATTCATACTATTGAAGAGCGCACATCTGCGGCCAATAAACTGGCTCAGAGCTGGTATGACTCGGGTATTATCAGTTCCTGGGTTGGCGAACAATATCATGTCAATACAGGCTTTAACCATCCGTCATTTTTTACCATTGAACGTGCAGCAGCTTCCCTGCTGGGAATCAAAAAATATGGTGTACATGTTAATGCCTGGGTAGAAAAGCAGGGTGAATACTTTTTATGGGTGGCAAAACGCGCAAAAGATAAATTTACCTTTCCGGGTAAGTTAGATCATCTGGTGGCAGGTGGTCATGGTGCCGGCTATCGTATTGAAGAAACCCTGATCAAGGAATGTGCAGAAGAAGCCAATATTCCAGCAGCGATTGCCCAAACTGCCCGGCCTGCTGCAATGATTTCCTATGCAATGGAGCATCAGCAAAAATTACAGCAGGATAATTTATTTATTTATGACCTGAAACTGGAGAGTGACTTTATTCCGCAAAATACCGATGGTGAAGCGGAAGAATTTTATCTCTGGCCTGTTGAAAAAGTATTACAAACCGTTGCCACCAGTAGAGACTATAAAACCAATTGTAATCTGGTCATTATCGACTTTGCAATCCGCCATGGTTTTTTAAAACCTGATGAACCGCTGTATAGTGATCTCTGTTCAGGTCTGCACAGATAAATTGAAAAAAAGTTTGTATTGTAATAAATTTGTAACATTATAAGATTATAATATCAGCCGATATTTATTGTCTCAGCACGCTAGTAAAACTATGCACTTCTCCTCGTGGAGCCTACTTTTGGTAGTGCAAGGCTTTAGCTGCTACACATACCCCCATCCCAACCTTCCCCCTCAAAAGACAGGGGGAAGGGGCTTTAAGTTCCTCCCCCTAGTCTTTTATAGGGGGAGGTTAGGAGGGGGTGTTTTTGATTTTAAGGACTTTCAGTCCATAGTCGTTGAGTTACTATAACAGCACAGCACGGAGAAGTATTAGTTGGATAGCAAGTTGGATAGCCGTTTGAATGATGATCCTGGAGCAAAAGGTGGAACAGATGGTAGTATTGAGACTAGAATAAAACACCCGCTCCGGGATCGTGCTGTATTATTTGTAACTCTATTACTGTTCTGGCTTATGCTGAATGGAACACTGGCTGTTGACAGCCTGCTTATCGGTATACTGGTTTCATTTATCATTACTCTTTTGTTTTGTAGTGGTTTGTCTTTCTTTACTGAGTTTCGTGCCACACCACAGGCCTTTGCTGCAGGCATCTTTTACTATATCTATTTCTTCAAACAGCTGGTTAAATCAAATTTCAAGCTGGCTGCTATTGTCCTCTCACCCTCATTACCCATTAACCCCGGCATTGTTAAAGTACGTACAAAATTAAAGAGTCGAATGGGCAGACTGATGCTGGCTAATTCAATTACTCTCACCCCTGGGACACTGACTATGGAGATGGATGGTGAATGGATATATGTTCATTGTGTTACTGTGGAGTCAACTAATATCGAACAGGCGACGGCACAGATTGTGGCCGGCTTTGAGTCCTATCTTGAGGTGATGTATGGTTGAAACACTGATTATTATCGCTGCGATACTGGCGGGAATTGCATTTTTGCTGGCCCTGGGGCGCTTTATCGAAGGACCTACTGCGGCTGACCGTGTAGTCGCGTTTGATGTTTTGACGGTTATCTCTATTACTTTTATTGTCTTCAGTGCACTGATAGAAGAGCGTGGAATCTATCTTGATGTGGCTTTGGTGTATGCATTGCTTTCTTTTCTCGGTGTTATTGCTATTGCCCGTTACCTGGAGGGAAGGTTCTAATGCAATGGATACTTGATCTAAGCGGTGGTTTATTACTCATTGCAGGCTCAGCTTTTTTATTATTTGGCGGGCTGGGCCTGGTTCGTATGCCCGATATTTTTAACCGCATACAGGCGGGTACTAAAACAACGACTTTGGGCACCATACTGATCCTGGCAGGTGCTGCCTTTTTAAATCCGCAATGGGGATTTAAACTGCTGCTTATCGGCTTATTCCTTCTTTTTACCAACCCTCTTTCTTCGCAAGTGCTGGCTCGTGCGGCACATCGTCGCGGCGGAGATAAATCACCTAAAGCCACTGTGGACAGGCTTGCCGAAGACCTTCCTGACCGTCGTTCCAGGGTTCGGGATTCCAGCGCAAGTGGAGAGCATTTATGAGTACATTAATGATTGCAATCAGCCTGATATTCGCCATTGCTATGATTAGTGCCGCCTTTGTGGCCATCTATGCAAAACGCATAGCAATTGCGATACTGGCTGCCGGTTTAGTGAGTCTGTTGGCATCGGTGATGTTTCTGTTTCTTGCCGCTCCGGATGTTGCAATGACGGAAGCAGCCATTGGCAGCGGCTTAACAACCTTTTTGTTTTTCTTTGTGTTGGGTCGTGTACGGGGAGAAAAAAATGATTAAAAATTTTATCGTTCTGTTGTTTTTGTTCGGGCTCGGTATGATATTTTCTGCTCTTCTGCTGGGCTATACGCCTGATAGTGAATTGAATCTGACGGGACGTTACTATGCGGAACATACCGCACAGGATTTAGGAGCTGCTAATATTGTCACTGCAATTATTGTCACCTATCGTGGTCTGGATACCCTGGGTGAAGTCACAGTTTTATTCCTGACGGCAGCAATTGTGGGCATGTTATTATCAACCGGGGCTGGCAAGGGTAAGTCACTGCAGCGCAAGTTGTCTCAATCCGGTGAACTGCTGACAACCGGCAGTCATCTTCTGGTGCCACTGATACTGCTGTTAGGTGCCTATGTCTTTATCAATGGTCACCTGACTCCCGGCGGCGGGTTTCAGGGCGGTGCCATTATAGCTTCAGCGATTCTTCTGATATTACTTACTGATCCTCTGTATCGCTTTAGTCATCAACTTATTTCTATAGTGGAGTCAATATCCGGACTGATTTTTCTGGCCCTGGGCGTATTGGGTATTTTCTTTGCGGGCGGCTTTCTGGATAACCGGATTTTACCTGTTGGAGAGCTGGGTTCATTATTTTCTGCCGGAGCCATACCGATTATCTATTCTCTTGTTGGTCTTAAGGTGGGAGCTGAATTCAGTTCAATGCTGGTTAATTTCTCTGAAACAGAGGATTCATAATGGTTACTATTGCAATGCTGACCGGTTTTATACTGATTCTCATGGGCCTTTACGGGGCGCTTACTAATCACAATATTCTGCGTATGATCGTTTCATTCAGTGTGGCCAACACCGGCGTTAATATTGTTCTGGTTGCCGTTGGTTATATACATGGCCGTACAGCTCCGATATTAAATGAGGCGGTTCCTGCAGCAGAGGCCGCAGCACGCATTATTGATCCGGTACCGCAGGCACTGGTGCTTACCGCGATTGTGATTGGTCTGGGCATTACAACCCTGATGCTGGCGTATGCCTATAAGTTGTATGAAATGAAGGGATCACTTGATATTAGCAAGTTTTCGGAGCTGAAATGGTAAATGCTATTTTTATTATAGTGATTGGTCTTGGGACAGCATTTCTATTAGGACTGCTGCGTGAAACCTGGCGTCATACTGCCTATGCTGTGATGCTCGCTGCACTGGCTGTAATGGCATGGATAGCCGTTCGCTGGCTATTATTCTTTGCCGTTGATGGTGCTGCGCCGGTTGATATTCTGACTGCGGGAACTGCACCGCCGTTTGCCATTAACCTGCGCCTGGGAATCACTGAGGCTGTACTGATGGTGCTGGTGATTGTATGCGGATTGTTGTCAGCAGTGTATATGAAAGAGTCACTGCTAAGACTGGGTCGTCGGGCGATGTCTGTTTTACTGGTTTTTATTATGGCTTTATGCGGCATTATAATGACCCGTGATCTATTTAATCTATTTGTCTTTTTTGAGCTGGTGGTTATTGCCACTGCGGGTCTTATCCTTCTTTCCGAGAATAAACAGGCTTTGACGGCAGGTTTTAAATATCTGATTATTTCTCAGATGGTTTCTATTTTTCTGCTTATTGGTATTATTTTTACTTATCATACGACGGGTACCCTGAACATTGACGGTATGGCAGGAACATCAGCGGATATGTTGAAAGGGGCCGGCAGCCTGGCTTTCTTTCTTATGCTGATGGCGGTGCTGATCGAAGCAAAACCCTTCCCGGCAAATGGCTGGGCTCTGGATATCTATGAGTCGGCACATCCGGCATTTTCAGCACTTTTTTCTGCTGCTATGGCGGGTGCTGCAGCGGTTTATGCCGTGGATAAATTACTACTGATCACCGGGCCGGAATGGCTGCCGGCTGTCACTGCTATCGGCCTGATCAGCTTTGTTGCCGCGAATCTGCTGGCTTTGGCTCAAAGCAGTGATCGGCGTACACTGGGGTATTCCTCAGTCGGTCAGGTGGGTTTAATACTGGTGGTGATTGGTCAGCGTGATATTCTTGGTGATCAGTATCTTTATATTGCCGGAGGTATTCTGCTTTCTCATGCGATTGCTAAAGCAGGTTTATACTGGATTTCAGGCTTATTGAGTCAACGCGACTTAACGGCATGGAGCGCTCTGAGAGGGCATCCTCTGCTGATTTTTGCCTTTATCAGTTTTATTGCCATGTTAAGCGGTTTACCTCCTTTTCCCAGTTTTTATGCCAAGTGGGAGCTTTTTATGGCACTGGCGGTTGAAGGCCGTTTGTGGATAATGGGCTTTATTCTTTTTGGCGCTTTGCTTGAAGCGAGTTATTTATTCCGCTGGTTTGGCTATATTCTCAAACGGGAAACAGCTGAAGAACACAAAGACGCTCAGATTCTTTCTTTAGCACCGCACAAACTGGTGGTCATATTGACAGCGGTTGTTGTCGGCTGGGGACTGGCCTATGTTTGGGGTGAGATTTCTGTTTATAGTAATTTATTGTATGCCTTGCCGCTGCTGTTTGCGCTGAGCTTTGTATTGCTCGACTGGTTGCCTGCATGGATTAAGAATACCGTGGTGATTGCCGGTATGGTGGCGTACTTTGTAGTCACTTATCCGCTGTATGATCCGCTGCAGCTTATCTTCGCAGTTATTTTTCTCCTCGGCGGAGCGGTTATCTTTTTAGCCAGTTATCATGCTCATGGTCGACGGATTGGCTTTTACCCCTCTGCAATGCTGATGTTTGCAGGTCTTAGTATGCTGATTGTTGCTGAGGATTCCTTCCATTTCTTTGCCGCCTGGGAATTTCTGACCATAGGTTCTTACTTTTTGATTATACGCGGTAAACATTCAGAACCTCATGCCTTATCCTATCTTGTCTTTTCTCTTGGGGGGGCATTTCTCATTCTGGCCGGATTTGTTGTGGCGGCACAGGGTGTTCAACTGTTTAACCTGGAATCACTAAGTCAGGTGGCAGCACCTCTGGCCCCCTGGGTTTTTCTGCTGCTGGCCATTGGCTTTATGACTAAAACAGCCGTTATGGGACTGCATATCTGGCTGCCCGGCGCTCATGCCGAGGCTGAAACAGATGTCTCTCCTATGGTGTCAGGCATACTTCTAAAAGCCGGCTTGTTTGGTATTATGATCCTGCTGATGAATATGGGCAAGCAGCAGCTGTATGGAGTTGAGCTGACTTATATCATGCTCTGGATAGGTGCTCTGTCAGCATTTCTGGGGAATTTAATGGCCGCTTTTCAGGAGGATGCTAAACGCTTACTGGCCTATTCCTCTATTGGTCAAATGGGCTATGCGCTATTTGGTCTGGCACTGATGAACCAGCTGGGCTGGATGATGGCAATGATGTTTGTTATCAATCATTACATCTACAAGTCTATGTTATTCCTTTCAGTCGGCGGAGTTGCAAAACGGACCGGGACTCGTGAAATGTATCAGATGGGCGGCTTAATTGCTTTGATGCCGCTTTCATTTATAGCGGTTCTGATTGGTATTATTGCCGTATCCGGCGTGCCGCCCTTATCCGGTTTTGGCGGCAGATGGATCTTCTACAATGCTATCATGAGCTCCGAGTATCGATTACCGATGATACTGATCTTTCTTTCAGGGCCAATCGCTTTTCTTTATCTGTTCCGTTTGATCCATACCATATTCCTTGGTCAGTTGAAGGATGAACATCGCAAGCTTAAAGAAGCACCTTTCTGGATACTATTACCGCAGATGATCTATGTCGCTGCGCTAATGGTATTCGCATTAGTTCCCGGACTTGCACTGCGTAAAGTGGATGCCTATCTGAATCCTTTCTTTACCGATCATGGTCTGAACTGGGAAGGGCTTACCATCACCAGTGACTATGGTTATTGGAGTCCTGTTTCTATCATGATTGTTATTGCCGTTATCTTCGGTGTTCTTTTTGCCTGGCTGCTGTTTGTCAATCGTAAGGCACAAAAAGTAAAACAGTTTAATATTGTTTATTCTGCTGAAAGACCTTTTCGTCCGGAAACCACTCATTTTGCGTGGAACTTTTATGCCCCGTATCGTAAGGCAATGGGCTTCTTAATGCAGCCCCTGGTAACACGTTTCTGGGCTGCGGTCACCGATCTGCTGCATACGCTGGCTGATCTGGTGCGTCGTTTTTATACCGGCAACGGGCAAACCTATGCCATTCAGTTACTGGCCTTTGTAATTATCGTTTATCTTTTCAAAATGGAGTTTTAGTAATGCAGTTTGAATGGATACAGATCCCTTATGCACTTTTAACCCTGTTTATTGTGATTAACTATGGTTTGATAATGAATGCTCTGGTGGCCAAAATAGGCGCACGAGTGGGAAGACGTCATGGTATTCCTATTTATCAGAATTATTTCGATCTGATTAAGAACTATGGGTTGCGAAGCTCCATTACACACGGTGTAATGTTCTACCTGGGCCCTGTGTTTCGACTGTCCGGAGGAGTGGGGCTGTTGCTTTTTGTACCCACCATTTATGGTTCGGTCATGTTTTCCAATTTTTCTTTTTCCGGCGATCTTATTCTGGCACTTTATTTTATCTTTTTTGGTACCCTGGGTATGGCTCTGGGCGCAGCTGAAAGTGGTCATCCTCATGCAGCTATGGGTATTTCCAGGGGCTTGTCGCAAGTCACTATGGCTGAACTGCCTTTGACTCTGGCGGTATTTTCTATAGCTCTGCAATATCAGACCCTGTCCGTTACAGATATTGTGGCTGCTCAGCAGGGCAGTATATTGAACTGGACTTTATTTACCAATCCTATCGCCGTAGCGGCGGCAATGCTTTCGTTTCTGGGTTCAGTCATGCGTCCGCCGTTTGATGTAGTGCTGGCACCCCAGGAAATTCCCATTGGACCGCCCACTGAATATCATTCGTCCTATCTGGCATTGATGCAGACTAATCGTGTTATTTATCCCACCGCTAAAATGGTCATTTTTATGAGCCTTTTCTTTGGTGGAGCGACCAGCTGGCCGATATTTTTCCTTAAGATTTTCCTGATTTATATGTTTGCTGTTTTTGTCGGCGTTGTGTTTCCTCGTTTTCGTGTCGAACAGTCTATCCGCTGGTTCCTTATCTGGGCAGTTCCCCTGGGTATTCTCTCTGTGTTATTGGTATAAAGGCTTATGAAAGAAGAATTAGAAAAACGTATTATTAAGGGACCCGATGGCCTCGAATTTGAAGTCGAACCGCTGCGCGATTATTATTGTGAAGCTGCACCTACAGTGATGCCGGCGGCCTATAGTAAAATTGTTGAAAATTTATTTAACTGGGCTCGTTCAGAATCCATCTGGATTTTAGGCTTTGGTACGGGTTGTGGTGCCATTGAGATGCGGCCATTAATGACACCGCGTTTTGATGCCTATCGTTATGGCGTGCAATGGCGGCCCACACCACGCCAATCCAATTTATTTATTATTTCAGGCTATCTGTCGGTAAAAACCCTGAAACGTGTGATCCGTTCTTACGAACAGATGCAAAATCCAAAATATGTGATAGGTTTGGGTTCCTGCACCATTAATGGCGGTATGTACTGGGATTCTTATAATACCATCAAACGCCTGGATCAGTATCTTCCTGTTGATCTTTATATCACCGGATGTATGCCTCGCCCAGAGGCTTTACTGGCGGGTTTTGTGGATTTGAAAAAACTGATCCGCTCAGGTAAGGCCGAGGGTGCTAATGAATACGCTGAAAACTTTGAATGGTATAAGGCTAATCAAAA
>DAOVUE010000212.1 GCA_030632745.1 Pseudomonadota bacterium
GGTTTATTGATCCATACCATTGAAGTCTGTGCCAACACCATGCGTATCGCCAAAGCCTATCAATTACCACTGGGAGTAGGACCAGATGAACGTGCCAGACTCGATCAGGTCTGGCGCTATGGTTTATTTGCCGCAGCCCTATTACATGACATGGGTAAAACTCTGGCACTGGTGCAGTTCACATTAACGATGAAAGACGGCAGCTCATCTGCCTGGTCACCCTATCTGGGTAAAATGCCTGAAGCCACACAATCCTATCAACTTCAATTTCAACCGGCTGATTATCAGCTATACCATCAGTTATCGGTCTCATTAATGGATGTTCTGCCCAGACAGGCTCGACACTGGTTATTACAAGATAAAAAATTAATGAAACAATTAATGGCCTGGCTCAATAGTGATCCGTATGAATGCGGTGTCATTGGTGAAATTGTTCGTCAGGCAGACGGCGAATCCACAGCTGCTGATTTAAAGCTGGGTGGTCATAAGGTGCGCTTTCCGGGTGCGTACCAGTTACCGATGATTGATCGATTAATGACTGCATTGCGTCATTTACTCAGTGACGGCAGCTTAAAGCTCAATCGCAATGGTGCGGCTGGCTGGATCTATCAGGGAAATGCTTATCTGGTGTGCAGAACAGTGGCCAATGCTGTTCAACAATATCTGCAGGACAATGGCGCAACCGACATACCCAGCGATCCCACCCGTCTTTATGATACCTGGCAGGAACATGCTTATGCTCAAACGAATGCCGATGGCGGTGCGATCTGGAAGGTCGCCATCCAGGGCGATGATTATGAATTGAATCTGACGGTGATGGTCTTTGAAGCGGATCGCTTATTCAAAGTCGGTCATACACCGGCTGATATGAAAGGTCATATCACTGTTCTGTCACAGGATACGAACATCAAAAATTTGTCTCAGCCATCCAACTCTGAAATAGAACAGAAACCTGAAACAGAACCATTACACGAAGACAAAGCGGATTCTGAAACAGTCAAACCATCTTCTGTGCAAACACAAAGTGCTGATCCTTTTGATGTGTCCAATGAGCAAAGCATTGAAACAAGTAATAAACCAACACAAATAGCTGGCACAAATTCTGATGGTCTTTATGAAATTAGTCCGGAGCCAGGTGAATTGATCACGCCATCAGCACAGGGTTCTGGAGCAGTGCCCTCCTCTGTGGCTGAACATGAAAACACTGGGGCAGTATCCAACGATAAAAAACTGGCACAAAATGAGTTGGATCAAACATTGAATTCTGGGGCAGTGCCGATTGATCAGAAATCAATACCAAAACCTTCTGATCCAGATATCGGTGATTATTTTCTTCAATGGGTCAAACGTTCAGTGCGCGAAAGAAAATTGAAAGTGAATCAAGCTAAAGCCCAGGTTCATATTATTGCAGACGGTGTGATCCTGATCAGTCCCTCCATTATCAAGAAATTTTGTCTTAAAATGGATTTTGATGTGCTCACTGGAAAACAACCCACCTGGAAGATGGTTCAGGCCAATTTTCATAAATTAAAACAGCATATTAAAACCGATAATCACGTCAATATACATAAATTTCAGGTGAAGGGCGAACATCGAACCAGCCTATTAAATGGCTATTTGTTGCCGTTTGATCTGATTTATCCGGATGGCAAACACCCAGGGATCAATAAACTGATCACACATCTGGGATAGATGAGTCACTTTACATTATCATTTTCATCACAGACGATCATAATATCTGGGTAAAACATGTTTTGACCTGTTTATACCTTGATGTCTGAGCTAAATATATAGCCAATTGATAATTTATTTTTTAATAAGTTTTTGTTAACAGAAAGTAAGTTGATTGAAATTCTCTCATGGTTTTTACTAGCCCCAACCATTGCATTGACATAGAAATAACCATTAACATATTCATGTTTTTCATCCGAGATTCTTTCAGATGTCAAATAGACTTCTGGTGAAACTTTAGTTATTTTTTGTGGCTGCATAATATATCTATAAATTAATCACATTTAATATATAAATCATTCAACATCAACTGGCAGTTAACCGATTTCAGTGATATTTCATCTGAAATATCATTAAAGGAATGGTAACTCCAATTGCCATTCCTTTGCATAGAATACACTTCAACACGTTTAGGATTTTGTGTAATAAGTACATATTCCTGTAACGACTTTATTCCCTGATAATATAAGAATTTTAAACCTCGATCATAGGCTTCAGTAGATTTGGATAAAACCTCGATAATAACAACAGGATTAAGGAGTGAATCAATTTCCTGATCGTCAAACTCTTCTTTCCCACACGTTACTACAATATCAGGATAAAGAAATCGGTCTCCTTTTTGAATACTCACTCTCATATCATTTGAGTAATTATTACAATCTCGTTTTCTAAACTGGACATCTAAAGAGGTTGAAACATTTGTCACAATTCTATTATGGTTACGGCTTGCTCCTGCCATTGCCAATATTTGGCCTTGATGATATTCACTGCGAGTATCAGCCACTCGTTCAAGCCTAAGATATTCCTCCTTAGATACTAATGATGTATTTTCAGTGGCTAGCATTGTCTTTTCCAGCAAATCTATGTTTTTATAAACCATTAAATAGTAAATTATTTTAAAAAGTAGCGCACGAAACTCACTACACTTTCTAATATTTACACAGATATTCTTAATTGGCAAACTTCCTGCACTTTTTTCGGTACTTTAAATCAAGTTGGAGAAAAAACCTATGAATACCGAGGAATTGGTCGATTTTTATCTTTGTGTAAAAATTTCGAACCCAAGAACAGCCGTCAATTATCAGGCAATTGCAAAGCGATTCAATGAGTGCTGCGAACACATCACCATTGAGGACATTAATTATCTTGATATAAAAAAATGGAAAGACAAAATACTGGAAAAGGCCAGTTCAACAACCTGGAATACCTATCTTCGTCACATGAAAGCCGTCTTTAATTTTGCTAAAAAAAAGAAGCTTATTCAAAACAATCCTTTTGAAGATATTGCCTATGCGCCACAACTTCAAAGACACAAGAAAACCATCCAGAACGGCAGCGTTATGGATATTATCCAGAGAATACAAGATGAACCAGACAGATATTCTCCAAACTGGTTCTGGAGTAGTGTGACCCGTTTTTTATATTTTACCGGGATAAGGCGGCGGCAATTAGTCCACATTTTATGGCAGCATATTGATTTTAAACATCAGACCCTGTTAATTTGCGCCCTGGGCAGCAAAAATTATAAGGAAAAGAAAATTCCGTTACCTGAATCATTAATAGATGACTTAAAGATTTTACGACAAAAACACAAAGAGGCAGGTAACACACTTCACTCTGATCAAATTTTTAATATCACCCGTTTTAATTCAAAATATCATGGCTCATTGACCAATGTCACTCAGATCAGTGGTTTTTATAAAAGACTGGCAAAAAACACTGGGATCACTGTTTCCCCTCATCGTTTTCGTCATACCATGGCATCACAATTAGGTAATTTACCTAATGTGAATATTATGGCCTTATCGGATATACTGGGGCATTCCGATCTGAGGATCACGCGACAATATATCGAAACGGATCTGAAACCACAACGGGAATTAATAAATAAATTAGAACAAAGCTTGACAAAAACAACTAAAACGTAGGAATGTGGTATTGAATGTGTTTTCTTTTGTGGACTATATTGAGTAGCGTGTGATACTTTGAAATTGTAGAAAAATCAAATTCAGAAAAAAATAAAGAAGTGGTGCCGGCACCAAGAGTCGAACTCGGGACCTACTGATTACAAGTCAGTTGCTCTACCAACTGAGCTATACCGGCACTAAATATTGCGAATGCGCGTATTATACAGGGTTTGTTCTTGTGATCAACCCCTATTTATCACACTCAACTGATATAAGTTTCTTTTGTGCAATAATTTCCTGGTAACGTGTCGTTTCTTGATCTTTTTGAAAAATGATTAACAACTGATAGAGACTATTTTTATCGTCACTAATGGCTTCTATTATGGTTGATGAACCTATTTTTGCTGCTTTTTGAGCAATTTTTTCCGCAGCAGCTCTCTTCTTAAAAACACCCAGGGCAATGGCATTTTTTCGCCCGTCAATTGACATAACATAATGATCTTTAAGACCATTTTTATCCAAAACTGCAAGTGTCTGTTTTATTTTTGACTTACTTTCTAAGGGTGGAATATAAATTCGATAATAAGTTATGGCTGAAGTAGTTTCGATACCAAAGGAGAGTTGATTCTTATATTCCTTTTCTAAA
>DAOVUE010000149.1 GCA_030632745.1 Pseudomonadota bacterium
ATAGCGGTTTATACTCAGCCGGACAGGCCCGCAGGCAGAGGAAGAAAATTAACCGCAAGTCCGGTAAAAGCCCTGGCTATGGAGAATAATATTGCGCTATATCAGCCCTTGAGCCTTAAGGATGCTGCTGCACAAAAAGTATTGATGGACTTAAATGCAGATATTATGATCGTGGTTGCATACGGCTTGATTTTGCCTGAAGTTGTTCTACAGGCCCCCCGCTACGGCTGTTTAAATATTCATGCCTCTATTTTACCCCGGTGGCGTGGTGCCGCTCCTATTCAACGGGCTATTCTTGCCGGTGATGTGCAAAGCGGCGTCACCATTATGCAAATGGATAAAGGTTTGGATACAGGTGATATCTTAAGCATAAAGACATGTGAAATTAAAGCGCCTGATACAGGAAGTAGTCTGCATGACCGTTTAGCCGTTTTAGGAGCACAAGCCTTATTGCAGACACTTGATGATCTGCCCGGTAATCATCTTAAAGCACAGAAACAGGATGAAGCACTGGCAACTTATGCTCATAAACTGGACAAGCAGGAAGCGCAAATTGACTGGCAGCAGAATGCCGCTTCAATTGTACAAAAAATACAGGCTTTTAACAGCTGGCCGGTAGCTTATACCACTTATCGAAAAGGGCAGTCTCTGCGGCTATGGCAGGCCAGGTTAATCGCAGCAGAAAAAAGCAATAGTGGTCAATATGGTGAAGTGATTGCAGAATCATCCGCGGGGATTGATATTATTGCCAAAGCGGGTATTGTTCGGGTGCTGGAATTACAAATGCCGGGGAAAAAACGTATTCTGGTAAAAGACTTCATCAATGGTCAGAGCTTATTAGGCTTTCAGTTTTAAACAGTTTTTTTAAATAGGGGAAGCATTATGAATAACAAAGCTGTGGATTCTGCATCGAGCACTGCTTTTCCCCGTGCTGAATCATCTGCAGCTCTTTCCTCAAACAAGGCTGTTCTTTCGTCGAGAGCTGTGGCGCCGAGAGCTGTGGCTGTTCTTGTTGTACAGGAGTGCATTGAATCCGGCCATTCTTTATCTGCTGTATTGCCGAATTCTTTAGATAAGCTTAAAGATATTCAGCGCCCTCTGGCACAGGAGATTAGTTTTGGTGTACTGCGCTGGTACTACCGCTTAAATCCACTATTGAAAACAATGCTCAGCAAGCCTCTGAGAGGAAAAAAACGGACAGTACACTATCTTCTTTTAGTGGGTCTGTACCAGATTAATTATCTTGATAAAGCTGATTATGTGGTGGTTAAAGAAACAGTCAATAGTTGTGATGAATTGCAGCTGTGCTGGGCAAAAGGTCTGGTTAATGCCATATTAAGGCGTTTTATCAGGGAAAAAGAGGTGTTGCTGGAGAAACTGAACAGCTCCTGGGATTGTCTCTATGCCTATCCTGAGTGGCTGGTAAATGATATAAAGTTATCCTGGAAAGATCTGGCAAAGCAATCTCAGGATCTGGACATTGAAACAATTTTAACAGCGGGCAATCAACGTCCGCCAATGACTCTGAGGATTAATCGTCAACAAAAATTAGATGACTATAAAGCGAAATTGGCGAAACTTGATATCGGCTTTTTTGATTATGCAGTTAAAGATCAAACCAGTCTGGTGCTTGATAAGCCTGTATCGGTAGAAAAGTTACCTCTATTTACCAGCGGAGGGGCTTCAGTTCAGGATGGAGCAGCGCAGTTGGCTGCAGGTCTTTTAGCACCTGAAGCCGGAGATAGAATTCTTGATGCCTGTGCTGCACCGGGCGGAAAAACAATGCATCTTTATGAACAGCAGCCGATGCTGGAAAAAATTATTGCCCTGGACGTTAGTGCAGAACGATTGGAACGTGTTAGAGAAAATAGTCACAGGTTAAATGTTCCAGCTGAGAAAATAGACTTAATTGCCGCAGATGCAAGCCGCCGGGACTGGTGGGATGGTCAATTATTCGACCGTATTTTAATGGATGCACCCTGTTCGGCAACCGGTGTGATTCGGCGCCACCCTGATATTAAAGTGCTGCGCCGTGCGGAAGATATTGCTGCATTAAGCAGATTGCAGGCTCAGATTTTAAATAATTTATGGTCTATGTTAAAACCGGGTGGATTATTACTTTATGCGACCTGTTCTATTCTACGAGCAGAAAATGATCAGCAAATATTGAACTTCCTGTCTGATAAACAGGAGCATAGTGCTGATAAAAGTGCTGAAAATGGCGCTGAAGAAATTCTAATTGAAGCTGAATGGGGACATAAAATGCCTGTTGGACGTCAGATTCTTCCCGGTGAGAATAATATGGATGGTTTTTATTATGCCCTTCTTAAAAAACAACAAAGCTGATTTCTTGAACCTAAATAAATCAGTTGAATAGGGCCAGAGTACTTGCAGATGATAAAACAACGACAGTCTAAGCTTCATTCCAATGGTGTGCTTTTTACTATAGTGACTATGCTATTGGTTTTATCCCTGATCTTTCTATTTTTATTTAATTTGCTGCCTGTTTTTACAACGCAGGGTGAATTTCAGGTTAGTTCGGCTAAGTCCTATATTGTTAAAGAACATATTCTCATTGATGCTGATATGAATATGAAGTTCTCTGAAGAGGTTGCTGAAGCACTGGAAAATGGTATACCTTTAACGATTAAGGTAGAAGTACAGGTATTACGTGAACGTTTTTTGTGGCGAGATAGAATGGTTAAAGAGTCATTGCAATTATTTGAATTGCATTACCATCCATTGACCGACATTCATGAGGTAGTCAATATCGCTACTGAAGAGCGCTATAGTTTTCACAGCCGCCAAGATGCCATGGCTGTGCTTGGAACCATTCGTGGTGCGGTTCTAATGAATAAAAAAAGACTGACTAAGATCCATCAATATCATATCCGCATGCGCACTTCACTGGATATTAGTCGTCTGCCATTGGCATTAAGGCAAATTGCTTCATTATCATCATCATGGCATCTTGAAAGTCCCTGGTTTGTGTGGGCTATTGCCTTAAATGACAGGGATAATGGAGACAGTCAATGATAAAAAAAATATTTAATGGCCCGATGCTGGTTTTTATCCTGCTGTTATTACTTTTTTTCTCCTTGAGAACGATCAGTAGTGCGGTGATGGATGTTGAGCAATTTCAACAATTATATTATGTGCTGATAGCCGTTAATTTAGTTATTTTAAGTTTACTGGTGTTTCTTATTTCTCGTCAGGCGTGGCGTTTGCTGCATCAATTAAGAGAGCATGTGGCGGGCGCCAGGCTGACGTTGAGAATGGTTATTATTTTTGTCAGCCTGGCCATTTTTCCTGCTTTGGTGGTGTATAGCTTTTCCATTCATTTTATCCAGCGTAGTATTGACAGTTGGTTTGATGTCACCGTAGAAAGTGCATTAGAAGATGCCATGACTTTGAGCCGTTCAGCCGTGGATGAAAAAAAGAAAACTTTATTACGTCAGTTACGTCGTTTGAGTGACGAGATCCTGGTGGATTTAAAAACACTGTCGGTGGTTTCATTAAGTGAAATAAGAGAAAAAAGTGGTACTTATGAAGTGACCCTGATAACCTCAAGAGGCAGAGTTCTGGGGACCAGTTCTATTGAAAAGGGTGATATAGTTCCGGATATTCCCAGTTCCGATTTATTATTACCTTTAAGACAGGGACGGGATCATGTGGTGTTAGATTTGAATGATGACTCTAATCGTATGATTCGTGTTTTAGTTCGGGTTAAAGTTGATTCTAATGATGCCAATGACTTTCTTGTGCTGCAGGCGCTGGCACCTATCAGTGAACGGCAGCACCGTCTGGCCGCTACCGTACAGCAGGCTTATTCAGAATACAAGAGTCTGGTTTACTTACGTAAACCATTGAAAACAAGTTTTACCCTGACCTTGTCGCTGGTGTTATTATTGGGTATTTTAAGTGCCGTTTGGGCTGCTTTTTCATCAGCCAGGCGTATTGCTTCACCTATTCGAGATTTGGCTGAAGGTACTCAGGCTGTAGCAGAGGGTGAGTATCATAAACCGATCCCTATACTGAATGATGATGATTTTGGTCTGTTGATTGAGTCATTTAACAAAATGGTGCGTCGTTTGTCACAAACGCACAATGCTTTAGAGCAAAGTCATCAACAGGAAAAACGTCAAAAAGATTATCTTGAAGTCATTCTGGGCAGTTTATCCTCCGGAATCATTAGTTTATCGCAAAAGAAAGAGATTCGAACCTGTAATACTGAAGTCAGTGTTATTTTAGGCGTTAATGTTAATCAGTTTCATGGTCAGTCGCTATTTCAGCTTGCCAAAGAAAAGCCTGAACTGGAGCCATTGGTTCGCTGGATTATGACTTCGATTCAAAATAACATTAAACACTGGAATGAGGAAGTGACTATCAGTGAATCTGATGGTAGAAAAAATCTGTTATGCCGTGGAAATGCTCTGGCTGAAGGTGGTTATGTTATTGTTATTGAAAATGTAACTTCACTGGTTCAGGCACAGCGTGATGCGGCCTGGGGTGAGGTCGCCAGACGTTTAGCACATGAAATTAAAAATCCTTTAACCCCCATACAATTATCAGCAGAACGTTTACGTCATAAATATTTAAAAAATATGCAGGGTAAAGATGCTGAAACCCTGGATCGACTGACAGCGACTATTGTTAACCAGGTTGATAGTATGAAAGAAATGGTTAAAGCCTTTTCAGAATATGCGAAAATACCGGAACTAAAAGTCCAGACCCTGGAAATTGAGAGTTTATTGACAGAAGTAGTTGATCTCTACCGTAGTAACGATAAACTAAGCATTGAGCAGGATTTAGCCATTAGCGATACTTTAATTGAAGCGGATCAGGGGCGTTTACGTCAGGTTTTTCATAATTTAATCAAGAATGCACTGGAAGCTGCAGCGGATCGGGATAAAATTTGTCTTAAGATTAAAACCAGTTTGCTGGAAATAAATAATCAATGCTGGTGTCTGCTTGAGTTATCTGACGATGGCATCGGATTTCCTGAGAAATTACTGCCCAATATCTTTGATCCCTATGTGACGAGTAAGCCTAAGGGAACGGGATTAGGAATGGCTATAGTAAAGAAAATTATTGAAGAACATGGCGGCTCCATTACGGCTGAAAATGCACCTGAGGGTGGAGCAAAAATTACTATTCGATTGCCGGTGGCACAGGGGCAGACCCCTGGTTGAAATGTTAATTGTAACAAATATTTTATTACCTAAAAGTTGAGAAAAAATAATGGCATCAGCCTATATACTTGTTGTTGATGATGAGCCGGATATCCGTCAATTAGTTCAGGAGATACTGGAAGATGAGGGATATGAGGTAGAAACAGCTGAAAACGGTCAGGTGG
>DAOVUE010000251.1 GCA_030632745.1 Pseudomonadota bacterium
ACCTTGCTGGTTTATTTTACGCCCTCCAAAGTTGCTGCTTTGGCCACATAGCTCACTATGCAACCAAAACAGCAACTTCAGAGGACAAAAAATCTCCTGCGCAATTTTGGTACTTTAATTTTTGCCAAATCCCTTAAGTACGCAATAATGTGATGAATCTGAAAACTCTTTGTTGGAAAAAAGGGGAGAGACCGTCTATGCTTTTTTCTAACATGGACAGATTTTATGGGGCACAGAGAGAGTCCATTTCAGACATTACTTTAGCTATTCCCTGAATGGTGATCTGGCCTACGTAGTCACCCTTATCATCAACAACAAAAATATAGCTGGTCTCATTTCTTTCCATAATAGCCAGTGCCTTAATCAAAGGCTCTTTTTCAGAGATGGTGTCACCCAGCGGTCGTACATAAGGTTCAATTGGATTACAAATCACTTCACTGGCTTTTTCCTCAGCATTTTCAACGCAGGACATCTGGTTTCCCAGCAAATGAGCCAGTTCTATCATGTGTTCCGGCAGGCAGGAAAACTTCATAATATTTTTCAGGGTGATTTTCCCGGCCAGAAGATTATTTTCATCATAGAAAGGCAGTGCATGGACATGTAATTTACCACATTCTGTAAACACGTCCCGCACCTGCATTCCAGAGCGAATAATGATGGTTGGAATTAAAACTCTCTGTATATCCATAGTCATATCATAAATACCGTAAATAAACATAGATGCTGGCAATGACAATGCTTAATAACATCAGTGGAAAAGCAATAAGCATAAATTGAATAAAATTAATCCGATAACCGGCACGCTCAGCAAAGCCGGCCACAATAAGATTGGCACTGGCACCAACCAGTGAACCATTTCCTCCAAGACAGGCTCCCAGGGCCAGCGACCACCACAGGGGCATTAATTGATCTGCGCCGCCAAAAGTCGGCGCCATTGATTCGATTATGGGAATCATTGTAGCAACAAAGGGAATATTATCAACAATAGCAGAAAATACCGCTGATGCCCATATAATGGCCATAGCGGTCAAAGTAAGATCGCCTCCAGTCAAAGATAACACATGATTGGCTAATATGTTCAACAGGCCGGCATGTTCTATACCATGGACGACAATGAAAAGTCCGACAAAAAAGAAAATGGTAACCCATTCTACCTCAGCAAAACTTTTATGCACATGTTCACTCTGCTCCTCAGCTTTGGTGTTAATACTGGTGAGCAATAAGAGTAAAGCCGCCCCCATCATCGCGATAGTTGCCGGTTCAAGGTGCAGTTGATGAGCAAAAAGAAAACCCAAAACAACCAGAGAAATAACGGCTAAAGATTTCTTAAGCAGGGGCACATCGGTGATGGCCTGTTTTTCCTTAAATTGCATAATACGTGCCCGATCTTCATCCGCGGCATGCATGTGACGCCCCCAGATCAAATAGATCACAAACAGTGTGACTGGAAAAATAAGTAAGGTAATGGGAGCCAGATTGACTAAAAAATCATTAAAACTCAAATTAACGGCAGAACCAATCATAATATTCGGCGGATCACCGATTAACGTCGCTGTACCGCCAATATTTGAGGCAAAAATTTCTGCGAAAAGAAACGGATAGGGATGGACTTTCAGCTCTCCGGTGATCAGCAGGGTCACCGGTGCAATTAACAATACCGTGGTCACATTATCTAGTAAGGCGGAAAATACGGCTGTGACCAGAGACAACATCAGCAGGATACCCCACGGTCTGGCATGAACTTTTTTAGCACCCCATACCGCAACGTATTGAAATACTCCGCTGCGACGGGAAATTGCTACAATAACCATCATTCCGGTCAATAAACCCAAAGTATTAAAATCAATACCATTAATGGCCGTCTGCTGGTTAATAATGCCCAGCATAATCATCAGCCCGGCACCCAGCAGAGCTACAATCGAACGATTAATTTTTTCAGTGACCACCAGGGCATAGGTGATAACAAATATGATGCTGGAGACCCATAAGGGATCCCAGCCGAATATCACAGATGACGTATGGCTGTCCACTTAATGTTCCTTGTTAAGTTGGTTCTTAATTAATTTGTTTTTCAGGACTCTTTTTTCTTTTTCTCACTGCTGCAGGGATCGGTGCATTTATGACCTAAAAGGTTAATAGTTAATTTAGTTAAAACATCCCAGTTTGATACCATTCCTGCCAGTTTTCTTTTTTCACCTTCCACCACCACAACCGGCAGACTGGTCGGGCTGTGAAACAGTAATTGCAATAATTCCGGTAAGGCTATGTCAGGGGCACATAAACAGATCTGACTGGCGGGTTCCAGTAAATCAGATACTGGCTGCTGACCTATTTTGCCTAATCGTTCAAGTAATTCATCCGTACCATCGGGCATAAAATTAATATGCATCATTAAGCTGCTTTCATTTAATTTTGCTGCTTTGGGGAGTAGTTCCCGTGACAGGCGACGTAAACTGAACAAGCCCAGAAAAGTGCCTTCATCATCCACTACCGGTAAATTATGTACTGAGTGTATGCACATAAGCTGCAGGGCTTTTGCTATGCTGGCATCGGGTTTTATAGTGACGACATCCGTACTCATTATTGTTGTGGCAGTCATTTAGTTATTACCTTATTGCCATGTTCCCTTATTATATTCAAAGGAATGGGGGGTATTGTTTTTTCGTTACATGAGGATAAAACGCTGACCATAAATTTAACAGTAAATTAAAGAGTCAAAAAAAGTATAGAAGGTAAATCAGGATTTTACAAATAATATCCGTAAAATTATAAATAATATGTTTAAGATTTTCTATGGCCTAATGGCTGGCTATAATTTTATCTCTGTCAGTGAGCAGAAAATGATCTATATCACGGCAATAAATATTCCACGAGTATAAAATCATTGTAGTAGTCGTTCATCATGTCTTAGTCATCTCTTTTGCCTGTTGGGATAAGGATTTGTCATGAAATATATAAGCAGCATTTGTCTTCTTTTGTTGATAAGCTCTTCGTTAAGTTTTGCATACAATTTTTCTTATACCATTAATAATCCTTCCTCTGCGACAGCCGATGATTTTATTGCCAATATCAGTAATGCTGTCATACGGACTGAAGCTAATCTCTATATCCGCACCATAACCTTTCACCGAACATACAGTAAGGGACATAGCTTTGATGGCAGTGGCTGGATAAAACTTGTAGAAGCAGCACCTCCTATTTTGGTTTAATCAATTTATTCATATCAGGCAACTCATTTTTTTTAAGGATAGCTATAATGAAGATAAAACAAGTAGTAAGTCTGGTAACTGGCTTTATTATGTCTTGCGGGCTTATTGCTGCATCTGCATCCCCACTTATATGGAGTGATAATGGACATTATTATGAAGTAGTTGAAGATGCTTCGAATCTGTCCTGGGAAGATGCAAGGGACTGGGCATCCGGACTAAGCTATACAGATACTTCCGGTCAATTATTTAAAGGCCATCTTGCAACAATTACCTCATTACAGGAAGCCAATTTTTTAGAGACTTTCAGTTATACAAAAACCACTTACTTATTAGGCGGATACCAGACTCCTGCTGCAGATGAAACCACTCTTTCTGAAATGAAGGCTGACTGGCATTGGGTTACTGGAGAGACATGGGACTTTACCGACTGGCGTCCCAGCGAACCTAATAATTTTTTTCGCTGGGTTGGTGTGACCGGGGCCGGTCGTACTGAAAATTATCTCCAATATCTTCCATTAGCGGATGACAGGGGATGGAATGATGTCTATACGGGTACCTTTACCGATAGTGATGGAGAACATTTCTTTGGCTCAAGTAATTTTATTATAGAATACGAGGCTGTTTCTGACCCTGAACCAGAGCTTACACCTATACCTACACCAGAGCCTGCACCTATACCAGAACCTATACCAG
>DAOVUE010000300.1 GCA_030632745.1 Pseudomonadota bacterium
AAGCCCGACGCATTCGATCGGCATGGTCAATATCATTACAAAAAACAATAGTTTTTGCCATAGGATCAGTACGTTTTAAATAGGTACTAATGGTTTTAGCAACCAAATCGGTTCGCTCATCAATCACCAGTGTTCGATCAAAGTCTTTTTGGTTATAGATACGATCAGGTATCACTTCACCATTGTTATCCAACTGATCTTT
This sequence comes from Pseudomonadota bacterium, assembly GCA_030632745.1. Taxonomy (GTDB): domain Bacteria; phylum Pseudomonadota; class Gammaproteobacteria; order GRL18; family GRL18; genus GRL18. The sequence goes on from DAOVUE010000300.1 coordinate 203, forward strand.
AGTGGGTCGCCAACCCTGTAAATCTACATCAATATCAACACGTACTACTTTATAGGGTGCCAGGAAGCCATCTTCAATGCCTTCTTTAAGTGAGTAGGTGTAAACTGGTTCGCCAAAGTAATCAATATTGGAGACTTCTTCAGTTTCTTTAGGTGTTGCGGTCATACCAATTTGTGAGGCTGAACTAAAATATTCTAATATTTCACGCCAGGCACTGTCTTCTGCAGCACTACCACGATGGCACTCATCAATAACAATTAAATCAAAAAAATCACGAGCAACCTGTTTATAAGCTTTTTGATATTCTTCGGATCCTGTTAATGCCTGATAGAGTGCCAGGTGGATTTCATAGGCCGGATCAACCTCACGGCCTGTGACTTTAGTCATAGCCGGGCCAAAGGGCTGGAAGTCATTGATGCGTGTTTGATCCACCAGAATATTGCGATCTGCCAGGAACAAGATACGTTTTTTATTTCGAGCTTTCCATAAACGCCAGATAATCTGAAAGGCTGTATAGGTCTTACCTGTGCCCGTTGCCATTACAAGAAGTACTCTGTCCTGTCCTCGGGTGATGGCTTCTATGGTTTTATTAATAGCCTGTAATTGATAGTAGCGAGGTGCTTTGCCACTGCCGTCATCGTAGTAATCCGGAGTGATAATGGGCAGCTGATCTTTAGTATAATTTTTCCAGTTACAAAATTTCTGCCAAAGTTGCTCTGGAGTTGGAAAATCTTCTAATTTTATTTCAGTCTCTAATGCTTGAGGATTCGTTTTATCATGAAAGATAAAACCATCACCATTAGAAGCGAAAGCAAAAGGCACATCTAGAAGTCGGGCATAATCCAGGCCTTGCTGCATACCTTTACCTACTTCATGCTTATTGGCTTTTGCTTCAATCACAGCAAGAGGAATATTAGGCTTGTAATAAAGGACTATATCAGCAGATTTGACCGTTTTACGCACACCCAGTTGGCCACGAATAATGACTTTACCATCACGCAATTTTACTTCCTGACGGATTTGCGTCATTAAGTCCCAGCCCGCTTTTTCAACAGCAGGCATAATGAATTTGCTGATAATGTCGGTTTCACTGAGTTTCTTTTTATTGACTGCAAAAATCAAAATAAGTCCTTCAGATAATAAAAAAATAATAATATATCATGCAATGATCTATGCCGGGCGCCTCATGGAAGCAATAGATGAAGGTGACCCTATAGGCTTAATTTGCTCTTAAGTAACATAAAATTAATCGGGTAAAGCCGGGCCTTCTTCACCCCAGCATAATATAGCACCACAGCCGGGAGTTTCAAATAAATCTATGCGATCTAATTGCGGCAGTGAGGCGGCCATTTTATCTTTTATCCAGTACAGCAAATGAGTAACATCTGCCTCTTCAAGACCTTCGAGTAAGTCCAGCTGATGGTGGTCGAGCTGCTCATAAACCGGCTTGAACAAGGATTTAACATCACCATAATCAACCGTCCAGCCCATCACCTCATCCAGTTCTGCGGTGAGATGCAGGCGTATTAAATAACTATGTCCGTGTAATCTACGCCGTTTATCATTGTCTGCCACCTGAGTCAGCTGCAAAGCACTTTCAAAACGCTGCTCTTTCCAGATACGATAGTGATCGCCATTGTAATGACAGCCTGAGGTATGGGTTTCGTAGACGGTCACCCAGGATAACTGGGCAAATAGCGGCTTAAGTTGTCGCCATATCCAATGTGCCAGGACTTCTGAGGTGGGATTCTCCAGGCCTTCTATATCGTTCAGACAAGTATAATCTAATTGTTCATGTAAAGGCTGCCAAAACCGGTCAATTTGCGCAAAATCAATGCCCATATCGGCTAATGCTGCAGAATTCAGACTGCTTTTTTTGCCCTCATGGAGATCCTGATCAGCATGCAGGATGACTTCAAAGCCATGACCATGCATACGCCCGCAGGGGTGCCCGGATGCTACATTGGGTAATTGATGAGCCGCCTCAAAACGATAACGCCGCCAGATATGGGCATGACCATTATTGTCCAGATCAACGCCTGAATCATGAGTACTCTGAATAGCGACCCGATCAATGCCGGATAAATTAATTTTTTTATGAATCCAGCGAGCCAGATTTTCATCCGTAGGGATATTTATCTGCTGATTTAAGAAGGTGTAATTTAATGGTTTAATCGTTGTTTGCAGATGTTCTTTAAGAAAACTGACAGCTTCCTGTTTGGTTTCACTATTAAGTTCTGATGCTGCTGTTGTGAGCGGTACACGCACTGATGCACTAGAGCTATGTCCATGTAATTGTGCTGCCGGATGATTTTTAGGCAGAATATCAATTTTACAGGCGGATTCAAAGGGTGCACTGGCAATATAATAAATGGTATCTGTCATGGTTCAGAGCTTAACACCTGTTAACAATTATGAAAAAAACGGCAGCGTTCAATGAGTGGATCAGCAACATTCGCTTCAGCAAAACCTTTGGCACGCAAAATACAAGCCTGGCACTTCATACAGGGCGGCTGTGTGCCCTCATAGCAGGTATGGGTGTAAGCCATAGCATCCATTGCACCCAGTTTTACTGCAAGTTCTACCGTACAGGCCTTACTGAGATTCATCAACGGGCTATGTATGGTAATATTATATTCCATGCCCAGGCGCAGTGTTTGCTCCAGAGAATTGAGTGTGTTTTCACGACAATCAGGATAACCGCTATAATCTGTCTGAGCCACACCTATGACTAGATTTTCAATGTCACGCTGGTATGCATAGGCTGCTGCAAAGGTCAGAAAAATTAAATTTCGTCCCGGCACAAAGGTATTGGGTAAATAACTTTTCTCATTAGCAGCATCGCTATCAGCCGTTTGTTGTATGTCAATATCTGCAGTTAATGCATTGCCCCCTAATGCTGAAAAGGTATTAATAGGCAAAACCTGATTAGATACTGCTGCCATCTCAGCTACTTTTTCAGCAGATTCTATTTCTATTTTATGCCGCTGACCATAATCAAAGGTCAGGCTGCTAACATTCTCACGCCCGAACTTATTAATGGCCCAGTACAAACAAGTTGTAGAATCCTGTCCGCCGGACAGAACAACCAGAGCTTTACTCATACATTTCCCCTAATACTTTTTAATAATACATGTCATAATCCTAAATAACTCAGTTAAATCTACTTTGAATGCCTAAGCCACTGCATCTTAAGGATTTTCTAACTATTTTGAATTCACCCATAGAGTGACTATGAATAAATCCAAAATAGCCAGTAAAACCCTTAATCTACAGCACCTTAG
>DAOVUE010000395.1 GCA_030632745.1 Pseudomonadota bacterium
ACTACAGCCAGGCCCGCCCTGAGAAATTTTCCCTGATAACGCTTAGCCTTATCTAAATCGGATACTGTTTTTATCTCGCTTTTTGTCCCATATTTTATATCATTATGGTCTTTATGGAAAAATTTATTTTCAATTTCTTCATCTTCCATACGAGTAATATGAGCCAGATTTTTAATGGCCTGTGATTTGTCAAAACCCGACATTAACTCTCCCAAAGAAATTACCGAATAATTAAACTCTTTATTTTGCTCAGTTCCGTTCATATTTTCATCCCAATCAATAACAAACACTAATGATTTATTTATGATAATAGATGATCTCTATAAATTATGTGAGATAATGAACAGATTAAACATTCTTTATCTTTAAAGATGAACACACATGACTCCAGACGAATACTGTCGGGAAAAAACTCAGCAAAGCAGTTCCAGCTTTTATTATAGTTTTTTATTCCTTGACGATACACAACGACAGGCGATGACAGCTCTATACGCCTTCTGCCGTGAAGTAGATGATATTGTTGATGAGTGTTCTGAGCCCTCCATTGCAGCCAGCAAACTGAGCTGGTGGCGTGAAGAGGTAACGAATCTTTTTCATGGTACAACCAGCCATCCGGTTACTATTGCATTAAAAACAGCCATACAAAACTACCCCCTGAAAGAAACACATTTTCAGGAACTTATTTCCGGTATGGAAATGGATCTTTATGTCAGTCAATATGCCTCTTTTAATGAACTTTCACTCTATTGCTATAGAGTTGCCGGAGTAGTTGGTTTGCTGACCATTGAAATACTGGGTTATAAAAATTCACCACCTTCTGACTACGCCCGTAACCTGGGGATGTCTTTACAATTGATTAATATTTTACGTGATGTAAAAGAAGATGCTGAGCGGGGGCGAATTTATATTCCTCAAGATGAGCTAGTGCAGTTTGGCGTCGAACAGTCTATGCTCATGCAAAATAATGGCAATGAAAAAACCCAAAAATTATTTGAATTTCAAGCCAATAGAGCTGAAGAATATTATCACAAAGCTTTTTCCTTTCTTGATCAGGCTGATCGTTACCAGCAGCGTACCGGTATTATTATGGCAGAAATCTATTTTGCCTTACTCAAGAAAATAAAAGCGGCTCATTATCCCGTATTAGAAAAACGCCTTAAAGTTTCTAAGTTAAAAAAACTCTGGATAGCCTGGAACACAGCACGTCATGAATACAAACTCATGCGAAAACTTAAATAGTTTAAACATTAGTGATAAGAGTCTTCAACCAAATAAAATTTGTCGCTGTCGCTTTGCTAACATTTTTTATAGCAAAGAAAGGCAGGGAGAAATTTTATGTTTGATAAGAGTCTGAATAAAAAACCCATTATCATTATTGGTGCAGGATGGAGTGGTCTGGCCTGTGCTATTACTTTAATTCAGGCAGGTCATAAAGTTTGTCTGCTGGAATCTGCCCGGCAAATTGGCGGCAGAGCCCGAAGTCTTAAAATTAAAAATAACTTTTCCAATAATACCTCTCAGCCGCTTATCGACAATGGCCAGCACATTATGCTGGGAGCCTACCATTATACTCTGAAACTATTTAAATCACTGGGAATCAAAGAAGCCGAACAATTTCAGCGTTGTCCTCTTGAACTTCAAATGCTGTCTCCTGATAATAACAACATTCATCTAAAAGTGGCGCCCTTACCTGCCCCGCTGCACTTATTATCTGCATTATTAACATTAAAAGGTATGAGTCTGAAAGAACGTTTTAAAGCTGTCAATATGGCGGTAAAACTCTCTTTATGCGGCTTTCAACTAAAAAAAGATATCAGCGTTAAGCAATTGTTGCAGCAGCATAAACAAACTGAAAAACTGATTAAGGCACTCTGGGAACCTCTTTGCCTTGCCAGCATGAATACACCTATTGATTATGCTTCTGCACAAATTTTCCTCAAGGTACTGCAAGACAGCTTCAGCAATGACAAACAGGATTCTGATTTATTATTTTTCAAACAGGATTTATCACAAACTTTTTGTGCTCCTGCTGAACAATTTATAACAAAAACCGACAGCTCAATTCATTGTGCTGAGAAAGTCATATCACTTCAATACGATCAATACGATCAATACAGGGGCTTTCATATTCAAACCAGCAAAGCAAACTATAATGCTGATCAAGTAATTCTCGCCACACCGCCTTATATAGCTGATAAATTATTACATCAGCTGCCAGGGCAAAACTATTTACAAGCCGATAATGCTTCGCTTATATTTTGTTAT
>DAOVUE010000224.1 GCA_030632745.1 Pseudomonadota bacterium
ATTACAAGGTATCTAAGGGTTAATGGGTTAAAGGGTTAATGGGTTAATGGGTTAAGGGGTAAAAAGGTTAAAGGACAATACAGTTAAACATTCTGGTATTGCGCTTTTTGCCCAATCCAGCGGTTAATAATTGGTGTTACAGACTGAGGATATTCATCCATTAATCTTTGTGCAATATCGTTCACTTTTGGGATCAGCTGCTGATCTCTTATAATATCGGCTATTTTCATTTCTGCCAGTCCTGTTTGACGTGTGCCTAATAACTCTCCCGGTCCCCTTAAGGCTAAATCTTTTCGGGCTACTTCAAAACCATCATTGGTTTCCCGTAAAGTCATAAGACGTGACTTGCCATTTTTTGACAGTGGATGGCTATACATTAACACACAGACGCTGGATTGAGTACCACGCCCTACTCGCCCTCTCAATTGATGCAGTTGTGATAAGCCTAAACGTTCTGCATTTTCAATAATCATTAAGCTGGCATTCGGGACATCCACACCCACTTCAATAACAGTGGTTGCCACCAGCATAGAAATGTCTCCCTGTTTAAATGACTGCATGACTGCCTGTTTTTCAGCAGTTTTCATACGGCCATGCACTAAACCAATAGCAATATCCGGAAACTGACTTAGCAGCATTGCATGAGTTTTTTCAGCAGCCTGACACTGCAATACTTCTGATTCTTCAATCAGAGTACAAACCCAATAGGCCTGCCGCTTATTTAAACAGGCATTATGGACTCTGTGCAGCACATCATTGCGTCGCTGTTCACTTAAAACCACTGTTTCAACCGGAGTGCGGCCCGGAGGTAATTCATCAATAACTGAACAGTCCAAATCAGCATAAGCCGTCATGGCCAGAGTTCTCGGTATCGGCGTTGCTGTCATAATCAATTGATGAGGATAAAAACTTATTTTTTCGTCTTCCTGGTTTACAGCAATGGCTTTGTTTTCGCCTTTTTGCAGTAAAGCCAATCTCTGGTGCACACCAAAGCGATGTTGTTCATCGATAATAACCAGTCCCAGTCGTTTAAAAATAACACTTTCCTGAAATAAGGCATGAGTACCGATGATCATTTGTACAGAGCCGTCAGCAATTTGTGCCAGAGATTCACGACGTTGTTTAGCAGTACTTTTACCGCTCAGCCAGCCTACTTTTAAATCCAGAGCTTGTAACCATTGCTGAAAATTTATTCGATGCTGTTCTGCTAATAATTCAGTGGGAGCCATCAGTGCAGCCTGAAAACCATTCTCCATGGCAAATAAAGCAGCCAGAGCAGCCACTACCGTTTTTCCTGAGCCTACATCACCCTGGACCAGGCGCTGCATAGGTTGATTTTTTTGTACATCAAGGGCAATTTCATCCACCACTGTTTGCTGAGCCTGAGTCAGTTTAAATGAAAGCTGCTGTAAAAACTGTGCACTATAGTGTTTTTTTACAGTTCTGGCTGGTGTTCTCAGGGCAAAAGCATAATATTGTTGGTGTTTCTGGTAAGCCGACTTCATACTCAGTTGATGAGCTAATAACTCTTCAAAAACCAGTCTGCCCCGATAAGGATCGTGCCCTTCCATCAATTCGAAAACAGAACAGTCTGGCGGCGGGGCATGCAGATAGATTAAAGCTTCAGATAAAGTAGGAAAGTTTAATTCCTGTCGCATAGAGTGGGGGAAAAAATCTTCTATCAGTCCGGCTCTTGAGGGCTTTTTATTGGCTGAGGGCTCTTTGTCAGAAGCTGAGGGCTCTTTAGCGTGAGCTAAGGGCTTGTCAGCATGAGCGGAAGGTTCGGCATCAGGCTTTTGTGTGTTTTGCTGTAGTTTCTCTATCACCTGTTGGATCGCATTGAGCAACACTAATTGTGATAAGCCTTCTGTTGTAGGATAAACCGGGGTTAAGCTTTCATCCATTTGAATGAGCTGGTTTTTATTTATAATTCTATATTCAGGATGAATAATTTCCAGAGTCTGTCGTCCGTATTTTGCTTCACCAAAACAAGTTAACCACTTTCCCTGTTCAAGGGCTTTTTTCAGCCCCGTCACCTGCCGTTGATTAAAGTGAAAAAAACGTAAATTCAATACGCTTGTACCATCATCAATAGTACAGCTTAAAACAGCTCGCTTACCCTGCTGGATGTGACAATCTATAAGCTCACCCTTAACCAGATAATGATCTCCCACACGCAGTCTGGCGATAGGCACAATACGAGTTTTATCCTGATATCGAACGGGCAGGTGAAACAGCAGATCATTAAGAGTGAAGAGTGAGCGCCTGGCAAAACGCTGCAGCATTTTTTCGCCAATCCCTGTTAAAACAATAATAGACTGCTCAAGCCATTCCTGTGACATTCATCATCCTGTCCGGTTAATACACCAGCATTAATACTACAGGTGTCGGAGTCAAATGGCACAAACATTATATTCAACTAACATTCAGTCTACATTCCATTTGACTCCGACACCTACCCTGTACTAATAGTTATGTATATTGCCCGCTGTAAATGACTGGTAAATCACCAGTACAGTTTTTTCGCCCTGTTCATTTATTTTATATTTTTTATACACACCATTGTCTTCCATAACAATACGACAGCTCATTTTCTCTTTATAGCTGATACAAATCTGACCGTATTCATTGACTGACCATTTTGACATAAATTTGTGGCCTCCCTGCATACCTCTTAGGGTTCCATCGGGATCAACAAAAACTGTCATTTTCAAATTTCTGGATGGAATAGTGGCCTCATAGGTATTACCTATAAACAACTTTTTCACTTCTTTTGCTGAAAGAGTACGCTCCTCTGCATAAGAAGCCAGACTATATAACATCAGACTCATAAAAATAAGCAGGTAAAGTGTTGTTAATTTTTTAGTGTTCAATTTCAGGCTCCTGGACTAGATTTCAATAACATTATTTTTTTTCAGCTCACGCTGCTTTTCACGTTCATATTGCTGTTCTTTCATCTCATTATATTTTTCAAGTGCTTCCCGCTCAGCTCGAATATAATAATCACGCATTTCAGTTAAGGCTTCTTTCAATGCTTCAGCCTGATCCTCATACTCATCCAGCTCGTTAGTTAAAATAAACCGGTCTATTTTCTGGATAATAAACTGATAGGTGTATTCATTTTTAATTAATTCAGAAAAATTACTCAATGCCTGTTTTGTATCTTCGTCTTCAAAAGCAATAATAGTGTTTATCAGCAGCATTTCAATCATTTGCTGTTCCCAGTTGATGGGTTCCTGCTCCGTTGCCTGAAGAGGTGACAGCATACAAGCCAATAAGCCGTATAAAATAAGTGAACGAAATACAAATTTTTTCATATTTTTTTAGCAACCCGAGAGTCCGGCTAAAGGCTGAGCCAGAAATTATAACCTTGTGATGCTGATAACTATATCCAATAAACGCAAATTACGCATAATATCAGCAAGATGTTTACGATTTTTAACCAGTAGAATAAAATCCAGTGAATAGAGTTTTTCTTCACCTTCTACGGTGTTGACATGCTCAATGTTTGCTTCACTATCAGCGATTGCTGAAGCGATAGTAGCCAGCACACCTTTTCGATGTTGTGCAACAACACGCAATGACACACTGAATTCAGTATTAACGTCTTCGCTCCATTCAACATTAATCCATTTATGTGCCTGTTTGCGAATATCCCTGGCATTTTTACACGATTGTTTATGGATAACAATCCCCCTGCCGGCACTAATATAGCCCACAATCGGGTCTCCGGGAATCGGGTGACAACAGCGTCCGTAATGCACAATGGTACCTTCCGTGCCACGAATATCAAGAGAATGCCCTGTGTTCTGCTGGGCTTTATCCAGTTCTTTACAACGCTCAGGTAAAAGATGGCGCAATACTAATTGAGGAATGCGATTTCCTAAACCAATCTGCAGCAGTAATTCATCAAAGGATTTTAAATCATAATCCTCTACCACTTGCTGAATACGAGTTTGAGAAAGATCCTTAACGGTCATGTTAATTTTAGAAAGACATTTATTCAGTAAGCGCATTCCTAATGACAGCGACTCATCCTGCTGTAAATTCTTCAATATAATACGAATATTAGTGCGGGCCCTGGCAGTAAAAACAAAGTTTAACCAGGAGGGATTGGGTTGGGCACCGGGTGCGGTAATAATTTCTATGGTCTGGCCATTTTTCAATTTTGTACTCA
>DAOVUE010000188.1 GCA_030632745.1 Pseudomonadota bacterium
AAGTTTGGCACCACGCAAATCACACAGTCCGTTAAAGCCATGGCCGAATACATAGATGGACTTTGTAGATCCGGTTGAAAGCCAAGAAACTCCCCGGGCAATACTGATCGCAAAACCTGGCGCTCACCATTCTCTAAGTTTCGAAATAGCATTATCCATCCAGTCCTCAGAATATAGGTTTCATGATTGACTTTACCCTGAGAAAAAAGATAGTGTTTATTTAAAAGAGAAAAATGTCGAGGATATTTAACATCCAGTAGCTCTGACAATTCCTGCATCAAAGTCGGACAAAGACCAAAGCGACTAAAAGGACATGAATTGCAAAATTTTGTTGATGCATCTAAATGAGAATTCATTGACTTAAAACTCCTGCTGACAAATTAACACGAGGATTTTTCTATACAAGAAAATCAGGGGACTGAGCAAATAAGCCAATTTATCTTTACACTTTTTTACCCCCTCCCTAACCCTCCCCCTCACCAAAAGTAGGCTCCCTGAGGAGATCGACAGGGGGAGGGAGTTAGAGCCAGAGGTAAGTAGGGCTCTAGCTCTTAGTTCCTCCCCTTTGGTCTTTTTCAGGGGGGAGGTTAGGAGGGGGGTAAGTTTTAAAGTGTAAAGCAGAATTGGTCAGTCCCCAAATCAGTACACTTCATACAGTACATTCCTCAAAATCCAATGGGTTTTATTACCTTTTGTAGAAGACAATCTCACTTTTTATAGAAGATACAAGCCCAGTTTGAAGACACTTCAAGCCCAAAACGACGGTTACTGACAGTAATCGACCACTGCGGTTCAGCCAGCAAATTGATCCATTCACCATCTTCAGGAAACGTCAACTCAAGCCAGTGATTCTGATCTGAGAAGTTCAGACAAACCACCGCATGATTCAAGTGCCCCTGCTCATTAACATGGTATCTGCGAAATACGATCAACTGTCTGTTAGTATCGACGCCGACACCTTCAGGATTAAAACGAGTTTGCCAATTTTCCCAGGTTTCAGGATAGAAACCATCCGCACGTAACACCGGATACTGTTTTCTGAGCTTAATCAATTTTGTGTACACTGAGCGTAATGAGCCGCCGAATTTATCATTACTATAATCCCAGTGCAGGGGGCGAGACTGAACACGGCGACTACTGCCCTTGTCATCCTCGGGGATCCAATGGTCTTCAGCAAATTCCTGACCATTTTGCACCATCGGGGTTCCGGGTATCGTCATCAGTGCGATCGCATAGGGCTGTGTTCGGTACCATTGCAAGGCACCCATATTGTTTCTGGCGCCGGCCTGCCAGGTAACATGAGAGTGATCGTGATTGCTCAGGTATACTGTCGGAGCCTTACCGGTTCCCTGCAGAAAGCGATTGTTGTTTAACACATCCAGCAGTCCGGGCTGAATGCGATCATGCCAGAGGCCGTCAAAACAATAGCCGTATAAAGCATTGTCCCAGTAACTGCTGGCATGAGTATGCTTCGTTACCTCCACAGCATCTTTCTCTAAATGTTCCAGGGTCAGCGTGAAATACTGCCTGCCGTTCTGTTTTGTATAGTTGTCAATATCCTGCATTAATCCGGGCAGGCCATTAAGATCTCCTTTGTTATAGAAATTGACCGTATTATCGAAACGGATACCATCAATTTCAAACTCATCAATCCAATAACGACAAACGTCCCAAATCAGTTCCCGGGTGCAGTTGTGATTAAAGTCCAGATCTTGAAGTCCAGCAAATTCGCCGTAGAATTTTCCGGTAAAAGGACAGTCCTGATCATAGCTCTGATAAAATGCCTTATAAGGAAAGCCTGAATAGACATGATTAAAGACGCCATCCATAATGACATGAATGCCGCGTTGATGACATTCACTAATAAGTGTCTTGAGCCAGGACAGTTTTTCGGCAGGCTTGTTCAGATCATTAGCATAGCGATAGGCCACGGAATAGTAGAGAGAAGGCGTATAACCCCAGTTGAAATGCTCATCGTTCCAGGCCGTCCAGGGCATAAACAGGATGGCATTAAAACCAATCTCTGACAGATAATCGAGTTTGTCACAAATCGCATCCAGCGGTGCTCTAACACCGCGATACTCGGCAGTAAAGTCATCAATCATCATTTCATAGATAATAAGATCCCGCTGAGGCTTGGGACCGCCGGCCAATGGCATGATAATATTATCGGATGGCTGGCTGCCGCCGACCACTACGGCAGCATTCATGTTTTTTTCACCTCCATAGCGGGCGAATGGGTCACTCACCCAGCGAGCTGGCTGCTCAGGATCATTGAAAGAAACATAATATTTGTATTGATAAAATCCCGCAGAAAGTTCATCGGGGGTTTCATAACTCCAGATTTCACCCTCCGGGTGCAGTTCTTTTACCAGCATAGGGGCTGTATTGGAATCCCAGTTTTTTGGCTGACCTAATCCTGTTTGAAAGTCTCCACAGACCTGGATGGTTTGAATATTGTGCTGCAGTCCAGTGGCTTCATCAGGAAAAAACAGGCGGAACTGAACCTTACCACTATCTTCTCCCCCACTGATCTGCCACGCACCCAGCTTCTCAGCCATGTGCTGCATCTTACACCTTCTTTTGTTTGTCAATAGCTTTATAAAAAAACAATACTCCAGGCAGTTCGTTTCGCCTGCTTTTTGCTGTATGAAACGCCATGAATTTTATTGCCGTTTTGATCAAGCAAAGAGATCGCTCCGCCCTTGTTCCCCAATTGCACGCCCTTGCCGTCGAGTTGGATTCTGATGCTGTCTCCCGGCTCTATTTTATTGCCGTTTAATGAGCTGCGATTTTTATTTTTATCAAGCAAAGACCATCCGTTAAGATCTATAGGTGTCGGTGTAGTGTTGAGTAGAGTGACAGTTTCATGTCCGGGATCTGATCCTGCCGGGTTCACCAGTGCAGCAATAATACGGATACTATTATCTTTGGTCTCAACAATAATATTATCGTCAATTTTATGTCCGGTCTGATCATCCGTGTGCCAGGCCTGTGACTGGAAAGCCAGAAAAATAGCCACCCACTGTTCAGGCCAGACTTCTACACCATTTTCATCGGCAATACGTGGAAACTGAAAGATCAAACCGCCATCCTGCCAGACCCCGTCATCCGAACTCCATTTCGACGTATTTCCCTGATTCATGTGAATATCATGAATACCATTGCCGGGTAAGAAACCGAAATGTTTATCCTTTTTAGTCTCAGGCCCCCAGCGCTCACCAAAAGCATATAACAGCGCCTGTTCATCTTCGATGGCACGCTGCACATAGGCATGGATTTTCTCATTAAGATCATTATCCGGGCCGGGGATGCTATGCGGCAGGGGTTTCATGCGCTGGCGCTCAAAATGATTGCCGCGAATGTAGTCCATAGCCGCCGTGCCGGGCCTGTTATCAAGTGTTTTAAAACCCAGCGGAAGATCTGACAACGACGCCAGCATGGAATGATCATAATCATCATCCAGCAGGTACAACAGAGAGGAAGGTTCTAACTTGGACTTTACGTTAATTGCGATGCGATAGTCTGTATCATCATCGATTAAATGGATTTGATAATGCGGACTATCACCAGCACCCAGACGGGCATTGATGGGACGTCCTTTGAGTACACCATAGCTTTTCAGAGACATTTTTACCTCCAGGACTTATCAACAAAGCATTCACAGCAGTTTTTTTTAACTGAAATAAGCGATAATTACCTGCTTGAATAGATTATTGTCTTATACCTAAAGTGTAGTAGCGATTTGAAAATTGTCAACTTTTATTAAGTAAACCCAGCACCTCGCCTTAAAAGACGGGGCTTTACGAGGTGCTGGGTAAAGATAATTATCCCATTAGTTTTATTACAGACATATGAAATCTCAACCTTAAGAAATGAGGCAAAATTAAATTAATCATCATATAATGACATGAGAAATAAATAGCTGAAATCTCAGTTTGTAAAGAAGGTTTAATACTTGATTATGAATCAAAGTGACAAGGAAATGAAAGTATCCGTTTTCATTGCAACCAGTCTGGATGGTTTTATCGCTAGAAAAAATGGTAATATTGACTGGCTGATGGCAGCGGATAGCTCTGATAAATCAGAAGATTATGGCTATCAGGAATTTTACGATTCCATAGATTGTCTGGTAATGGGTAGAAACAGTCTGGAAAAAATTATAGACTTTCCTGAATGGCCTTACGAAGACAAACGAGTCGTAGTATTGAGTAATACATTAAAGGAAGTTCCTGCTCAGCATGTAGATAAATTTGAAATCTATTCCGGCTCTCTAAAAGAGCTGGTGAAACGACTCGAAACTGACGGCTGTAAAAGCTTATACATTGATGGTGGTAAAACGATTCAATCCTTTATTAACAAGGGTCTTGTAACAGACATTAGTATTACAAAAATACCCGTACTATTAGGTGAGGGTTTACCTTTGTTTGGTAAAACCAGGCGAGATATCAAACTAACACATATTGAAACCAAAACGTATCCAAGCGGTTTTGTTAAGTCCACCTATGAAATGGTTCAATGAGACTGATCCTATATTGGTTATTTATGTTTAATTTCTAAATCCTGCATCACAACATAGTAACTTCTCAATAAGTCCGTGCAACTATTCTCTATTAACGTCATTCCCGAAGTCTTTTATCGGGAATCTATTGCTAAAAATGGATCCCCGATAAAAGACTTCGG
>DAOVUE010000361.1 GCA_030632745.1 Pseudomonadota bacterium
ATTTCAAATAAAGGAGCAACCAGGCCATAGGTATTACCACGATGCTGTACACATTCCCCCACTGAATAAATTCTGGGATCATAGGTTTGTAAGGTATCATTCACCACAATACCACGTTCACAATGCAAACCTGCCTGCTGTGCTAATTCCATATTGGGACGAATACCCACCGCCATAACCACCAGATCGGTTTGCAGAGAAGTGCCGTCAGCAAAATTAACCCCGCTGACCCGACCATTACCGGTAATCTCAGCAGTCTGAGCTTCCATGCGGAAATCCATACCCTTTTCTTCTAAAGAGTTCTTCAGCATTTTACCGGAAACACTATCCATCTGACGTTCCATCAGAGTATCAGAGAGATGAACGACTGTAACGTTCATACCATGCTGCATCATACCATTAGCCGCTTCCAGGCCTAATAAGCCGCCGCCAATAACCGTAGCATGTTTATAATTTTTTGTCGCATCCAGCATAATATCAACATCATTGATATCACGAAAAGCAATGACGCCTTCTTTATCATGCCCCGGGATAGGGATAATAAAGGGTTTTGAACCAGTGGCAATCAGTAAGCGGTCATATTCTTCTACTATACCGTCTTCTGAAGTAATAGTACGTTTAATACGATTAATTTCAGCAACCCGTTTACCGGCATGTAGTTTAATATTATTCTCTTTATACCAATCCAGAGTATTGAGCATAATATCATCAATTGTTTTTTCACCGGCTAAAACAGGAGAAAGTAAAATACGATTATAGTTACCATGAGGTTCATCACCAAAAACAGTAATATCATACATGTCCGGGGCAATTTTTAATAATTCCTCAACAGTACGCATTCCTGCCATTCCATTACCGATAACCACTAGTTTTTCTTTCATACTCTGCTCCAGTTTAAATAGAGGGAAAATTTAATACTACTACTCTTAGCATTATTAGCACTTTTCATGCCATAACATAAACTTCAAAACATTGCTTTTAATTTCATAGAGTTATCGATTAAAAAAATTTTAGGTGATTATTAAAGTGATAATTTTAATTTATTACACAATTCATTGCACACTTCATTGCACAATATTGGTGCATAATTAGAAACAGAGTATAATAACAACAAAACTTATATTAACACTTGTATTAACACTAATAGTGATGCAGTATTCTAAAATGTTAAATTCTATCTACCATCATTTGCCTAATATGATCAGCTCAGTGCGTATATTAATGGCTCCTTTATTGTTATATCTCGCCATTGAGCAACAGGCCAGGATATATATTGCTGTGCTTTTGTTTACAGTGTTTACCGATGCTCTGGATGGTTATCTGGCACGGCAATTAAATGCCGTATCTGAACTTGGTGCACAGTTGGATAGTTGGGGTGACTTTTTCGTTTATGCCACTATGGCAGTTTCTGCCTGGTTATTATGGCCGGACATTATTTTACGTGAACAATTCTATGTGATTATAATCATTTGCAGCTTCACAATACCCGTGTTAACGGGTCTGTTAAAGTTTAAAAAATTAACCAGTTATCATACAATAAGTGTTAAAATTGCAGTCGGAATAACCATTCTCTCATATTTTTTGTTATTTACAGGTCTTTTAAGCTGGCCGGTTAAAGCAGCCGCTATTTGTTGTGTTTATGCGGGCATAGAAGAAATATTGATTACCCTCATGAGTCAAAAGAAAAAAACAGTAGATGTCAAAAGTATATGGCATGTACTTAAAGAAAACGAATCAAACTCAACGACTATGGACTGAAAGTCCATAGGTTGTAACAGGACTAAAAGTCCTTAAAATCAAAAACACCCCCTCCTAACCTCCCCCTATAAAAGACTAGGGGGAGGAACTTAAAGCCCCTTCCCCCTGTCTTTTGAGGGGGAAGGTTGGGATGGGGGTAAGTGTGTAGCAGCTAAAGCCTTGCACTAAAAGTGCATAGTTTTAACTAGCGTGCTGAGACAATAAATTGAATAATAAATGTACTAATTTTATTCAGTTTTGTTATCATTTTTATCTGTAACTTTTATCTGTAACTTTTATCTGAAAAGAAGGTCGGAGAGGTATCAATGCTTATATTAAAATCACTTCTTTCATTATCGCGTGCTATTGCATTATTAGCGCTATTTTATATTTCTAATGTATCTGCGGACATTGCCTTACTTATCCATGGTTTTAATAACAATGCAATGACCTGGCAGCAAAGTGGTATTAGTCCCTATTTGCATCAACAAGGCTGGCATGATCAAGGCACTCTGTATGATCAGTGGAATTCTGCTGTATTACAACCCAGCGGCCTGGGGACCCCTTCCGGACAGGCAGATAAGAGTGGCAATAAATTATACACAGTCAATCTGGCATCCAGAGCCCCGGTTGCCTATCAGGCACACCAATTGCGTAAAATGATCCACTGGCTTAATCAAATGCACCCTGCTGAACCCATTATTCTCATCGGACATTCCGCAGGTGGTCTGGTCGCACGATTTGCTCTTATCGAGCTTTTTCAGGAGCAGCCGCAAAAGACAGAACCCAGTCATATTTCTGCCCTTATTACCATAGCCACTCCACATCTTGGTACATTTCGTGCTGCCCAGGCGATTGATGCCGTTGATGAACCTTTCTTTTGTCCGGGACCCGGCTGGAGTTTTTTGGAGGAGATCTTTGCCAGTGACAATTATAAACTGGTTAAAAAATCAAAAAGCCTGCTCTATGAATTATATCCGACCCAACCACGCAATCTGACCTTTTGGCTCAATGAGCAAACGCATCCGCAAATCTCATATTTTTCAGTCGTGCGTACATCAGGTGATTTCCTGGTACCCGTGTATAGTCAGGATATGAATAATGTACCGG
>DAOVUE010000191.1 GCA_030632745.1 Pseudomonadota bacterium
GTTTCCAATTTACTTATATCAAATAGAGCTCTTCGTGTCTAGTTTTTGTACAAATTCTTACTTATTTTATAGGGGTTGGGCCAAATTAGAACCAACCCCAAATTATACATCACATAGTGTTTTTTTATTATTTGCTGCTATTATTTGATGACACATAAAATAACAAAAACCAAACACCCCTGGGGGGGAAATTTATGAAATTTGAAACAATTGCAGTACATGGCGGTTATTCTCCTGATCCCACAACCAAAGCAGTTGCTGTACCTATTTATCAAACCACATCCTATGCCTTTGATGATACTCAGCATGCTGCTGATTTGTTTGATCTTAAGGTTGAGGGTAATATTTATACCCGTATTATGAATCCCACCACTGATGTGCTGGAAAAACGTGTGACAGAAATGGAAGGCGGTGTAGGTTCATTGGCACTTGCTTCCGGCATGGCGGCGATTACTAATGCAATTTTCACCATTTGTCAGGCGGGTGATAATATTGTTACCACACCCACACTGTATGGCGGTACCTACAATTTATTTGCACATACCCTACCGCAGTTAGGTATCGAAGCACGTTTTGCAGATCCCAAAGATCTGGATGCCATGTCAGCCTTGATTGATGATAAGACCAAAGCAGTGTTTTGTGAATCTATCGGCAATCCTCTGGGTAATGTAATTGATATCGCTGCTCTGGCAGATTTGGCTCATGCTCATGGTGTACCGCTGATGGTTGATAATACTGTCCCCTCCCCCTACTTATGTCGTCCCTTTGAACATGGCGCTGATATTGTTATTCATGCATTAACAAAATATATGGGCGGCCATGGTACGTCTATCGGCGGCATTATTGTTGATTCAGGAAAATTTCCCTGGGCCGATCATAAGCAGCGTTTTGCCTGTTTGAATGAACCCGATAAATCCTATCATGGTGTTGTCTATACAGAAGCATTAGGGCCGGCTGCTTATATTGGCCGTGCCCGGGTTGTCCCCTTACGAAATATGGGGGCCGCTATTTCACCCTTTAACAGTTTTCTGGTGCTGCAGGGTTTGGAAACATTAGCACTGCGCATGGATCGACATTGCAAAAATGCCATAGCCGTTGCTCAATATTTACAAAAAAATGAGCAGGTTGAATGGGTTAAATATGCCGGTCTGGACGATCACCCGGATAAGCCTCTGATTGATAAATATATGGGTGGTAGAGCATCCAGTATTCTCACCTTTGGTATTAAAGGCGGTCAGCAGGCTGGTGCAAAATTTATTGATGCCCTACAGCTGGCAGTTCGACTGGTGAATATTGGTGATGCCAAAACACTGGCCTGTCATCCCGCATCAACTACCCATCGTCAATTAAACCCTGAAGAACTAAAGCGTGCAGGAGTGAGTGAAGATATGGTGCGTTTATCCATAGGTATTGAGCATATTGATGATATTATTGCCGATTTGGAGCAGGCATTAAAGTCCGGCAGGCAGACATAAATTACCGGGTAGCCGTTTAGTCCCGCAGTAATTTCTGTTAGAAACTACATCTATCAACACTGGCTGCCAGAACGGCTGCCCGTGTTGCTGCACAGCGGGTTTATAAGCTGATACGATTAAACTTTACGACGAAACACACCAAAACCAAGAAGTCCTAAACTCATAAGTGCTAAGATGGACGGCTCAGGCACTGGATCGGGGGCTTTAACTGTTGTAAGGCTGATTTCATAATCAAATGCCAACAGACACGATCCCCCGCAGCTCCATCCGTTGTATAGAGAGATGATGCCTTCCGCCCCAGCACTATCCAGCGGGTCACCATAATTCGAAAAGTCATCGCCGTAATCATTTGTGGAGTAAGTAGAATACTCATCTCCATCGCTATTCTCCGTATCTGCCCCGCCAAAAAGCTGGTATATGCTCATATTGCCAGGAATATTTACATTACCAAAGATGACTCCAAACGAATCGATTATTGCTGTAGGGAGAAGGGTGAAGCTAAAGGTATCCTCGTCCTCAAAAAACCCTGAACTATTATAACCGACATTAGAGCTGCCCTTAAACTCGTAATCACCTACCCCGAGTGTCCCGACGCTAGTAGTTAAATCTGCATCGCCATCATCTTCTTCGTCATATACCACTGCTGCAGATGAATTGAGCGATATAAAAATCCATAATACTATCATTATGCTTTGAAGCATAAATTTTAATTTCATTTAAAGAACCCTTGAAAAACGGTCAGTGAAAAATATAAATTCAGTTAAACAATGTACACGACAAATGTCATAGTATGCATTACTACTGTGATTATTACTGTGACTTAGTTCATAATATTAGCCAGCAGGAAAATGACAATATTAAAAAAATGTCCGGTAAGACTTGACCAATACAGCTCACTGAGGCGGGTTAGGTACATAACTTCTAGATCAGTGATGGTGCTCCAGAATTTACGTTACAGGTCTACCTTATAGACCGAGAGATTTTTTTAACTGTATCAGGTTTTCCACATCCCAATCTGGTGCCGGCATATTGTCTGGTAACTGTTCACCCGGAGTAAAGCGGCCCGTTCGCACTAAAGCAGTTTGTATGCCGAGTTGCTGAGCACCTATAATATCTGTATCAGGTCGATCACCAATCATCAGACAAGTATTAGCCTGAACCTGTAATTCCTGTAGAGCTATTTCATACAATAAAGGTTTGGGTTTGCCAATAGTAATAGGTTGTTTTCCAGTGGCTGTAATAAAAGGGGCTACCAGTGCACCAGCACCCGGTAAAATAGCACGCTTACCACGATAAAAAGCATCCACACTGGTATCAGGATTAGTACAGATTAATTGAGCTCCCTGCTTGATGATTAAATTAATGCCCGTCGTTAATGAGGAGTAATCCAGCCCTTCACCTTCTCCCACAACGACATAATCTGCTTTGTCCTGGTCCTCATAACCATATTTCTGTAAACTCTTATGTAAACCACCAGCGCCAATAGCAAAGAAGCTAAATTTAGGCTTTTGTTGAGCAAGCCAGGCTGCTGTTGCTTCACCGGAAGTAATAATAAGTCTTTCATCAGGCCGCTTAAAACCAATTTCAGCCATTTTATCTGCCATCGATTCAGGCAACCTGATAGGATTATTGGTTATAAAAACATGAGGAATATGCTCAATACTGTGCATAAAATCTATTGCACCATCAATAGGATTCATACCATGGAAAAGTACACCATCCATATCAAGCAAAATAGCGGAAAAGGGGAATAAGGGATTATTGTGATTCATGAAAATTCAAAGATTATATAATAAGTTTTTAATTGTAGATAAATAAAAATGATTATACTCAATATTTATCTTATCACAACAATACTTGAGATATTAAAACGCTTAACCAGGACTGCCTATTAACCATAAGTCTTACAACTGAAATATTGATTTTGTAAGCACTTGATTTAGAATTATAAAAAAAATTTACAATTTTTAATTACTTAATAAATATCAGGACTTAACTCATTGTTTTATTTATTAAAATATTTATAACTAATACGCAGTCCTAAAAAACCTCTTCAAATTTTCTATATTTTAATTTAGCCATACTTTGACCAAAAGCTGGATTTTCTACCATGAACTTTTCTAAGTTCATTAACATAATTCGAGTGTGTTGAAATGTCACGCCAGTCATTTATCTTTTTTGAAAGTTTATCTAAAGTTTTCAGATAACGAATACCATGAGAATAGGTTTTGGATTTTGCTCTTTCCAGAATGGAATCCAATAAAGCACGAAGGATTACTGTGGTCGTCAAATATTTCTCATTTTTCTCCATGATTTTAGCTAAATCCGGCAAGATATAATAAAACGCTCCATTGAGTTGCTCTTTGCGTTCAAAAATATAGGATTCAGCCAGATCAATACAATTCATATCAATGAGAAAATGAGCGTGAGAAGTTGATAACCCCTTTTCTGCCAGCAGTATTTCAGTTTCTTTTGCAATGACTTGTTCTCGTTTCTCTTCACCGATAATACTGAGTAAATCATTGAGGGTTTTAGGGCTGCGATAACTGCGGAATATTTCCCATGCGATTTGTTCCTGTTGCTGCTTGTTTCCCAACTGCCCATGAATAGTTAACAACAAGGCATTACGTTCAGCTGACAGATAAGTTTCAGAATGATCAATTCGGTTGAGCCATTCTAAGGCTTTATCAGGCTGTCCGGAATCCAGCCAGATATCAGCAATATCTTTACAGGCTGCAGTGGATATATTGGGCCAGGCATAAAGACGCACTTTTTCAAATAATGGGGCATCTTTTAGTTCTTTGGCCAATAATTCGATTAACAATCCCCAATGTCTTTTTTTATAGTCCCCTGTTTCTTTCTCCATTAATGACCAGTAGCCATCAACCATTGTTCTGAGTTGGGGCTCAGGTAAAAATTGGGTGGAATTTTCAAAAAGACTGTCTCGAAGTCCAAAATCATCCTCCTTATTCAGCTCAAAGAGGGCTTTAGCCAGCTTCTCTTTGTTTTGACATGCTTGCGCATAATAGTTGAATAAATCACTGGCTTCATAACGATAAATATCACCAATACAACCACTGGAATCATCACAAAGATTCATGATGTTATCATCAGTTTTAAAAAACAGCAAAACCAGTTCTGCTCCAGTGCAGGGGTCGCTGATGCCTTCTTTCA
>DAOVUE010000303.1 GCA_030632745.1 Pseudomonadota bacterium
GAACAATGATATTCTTAGTTTTGAGCAATACCCTATCGATATCAATCTTGTTATGAATCAAATTGTTGAAGCAGTGACCGAGCAGGGACTCAGAGATCATATCAGTATTGAATATAATAAATTAAACAAGGTCATGCTGGTTATGGGTGAGTCTCAGGAATTAAAAACCTTTCTAAGTCTGATTGTTGATATATTGGTTGATGATGCTATGGAAGACTCTATTATCAGCGTGGCAATAACAGAGACTGAAAAACATCTTAATATTAATTTATCTAATATGGGTTTTGGTCTTCCTGACCGAGAGTTTCAGAATTATTTGTTTAGTGATGCTCCCTACGTATCAAAGGAGTTTACCCGACTCAGAACGTTTATTCAAATTATAGAAAAATGGGGTGGTTATTTATCTGCTCATAGTCATATTGGTGAAGGTATGAATTTTTCTATTTTTTTGAAAAAAATAATATGAAATCAGCTAGAGTCTCAGCGTGTTAGATATCTTTCCCTTAGCTCTATTTCCTCAGGGTGCTTTAACCAGTTCAGTTATTACAACGGCCTGGGTTGGAATATTTGTTATCTGTTTTTTTAATCTTCGCTTCGGCTGGGTTTTATCCGGTATGATTGTGCCAGGCTATCTGGTGCCTCTTTTATTGATAAAACCCTGGTCGGCAGGTGTTATTATTTTCGAAAGTATTATTACCTATCTGATTGTCTGGCTGTTTTCTGAAAAATTTTCCCGTCTGGGTTTGTGGAGTAGTTTTTTTGGCCGGGATCGATTCTTTTTACTGGTGGTGGTGAGTGTTTTTGTCCGTTTGTTGTTTGATGTCTGGTTGTTACCCGAGTTTGGGGAATGGCTGTCTCAATCACTGTCATTTAATTTTGATTATCGTAATAACCTGCACAGTTTTGGTTTGATTATTGTTTCCTTAATTGCGAATCAATTCTGGAAAACCGGAGTAATGCGCGGTTTATGGCCATTTTTTGTGACTCTGAGCATCAGTTATCTGATTGTTCGCTATGGTTTAATGGAACTGACCAATTTTACCTTGAGTAATCTCAATTATATTTATGAAGATATTTCCAGCTCTATTTTAGCCAGTCCCAAAGCCTATATTATCTTATTAGCCGCTGCTTTTATCGCGTCGCGTATGAATTTACGTTATGGATGGGATTACAACGGCATACTTATTCCAGCCCTGCTTGCCCTGCAGTGGTATCAGCCGTCAAAAGTATTTATCTCATTTTTTGAAGCCTTTATCATTCTCTGGCTGGCAAAATTAGTATTAATGCTGCCTGCTTTGGCAAATTTTAATATTGAAGGCGCACGAAAAATTTTACTTTTTTTTAATCTGGGTTTTATTTATAAAATACTTTTAGGCTATTTTATTTTATGGCAATATCCTGATATGAAAGTTACGGATGCCTATGGTTTTGGTTATCTATTATCCACTCTGATGGCCATTAAAATGTATGATAAGGATATTGCTATCCGCTTTACAAAAAGTACCATACAGACATCATTGATTGCAGTATTGATTGCCAGCCTTATCGGTTTTTCTCTGACTCTGGCCAGTTCCTATTTTAATGACAGAATCAGGCCGGTTAATAATAGCTTACAAAAAGAGCTTAATTATCTTGATACGAGTCTGAGTGAACAGGCCCGTAATGATAAGATTATTTTGTATCAGTCACGCTTATTAGATAAACAGCTTAATGCTTTACCTGCAGAAATTGATCAGTTCAGCCGTGGTTTAAAGAAAATCAAAGAATACCTTAGAAGCCGGGAACAATACCTTTTAACCCTGGCTGCTGAAGAGTTCAATGGTTTAGGCTTTGAATTATACCTGATCAATAATAGATATCTGTATTTAAAAGAGCTGCAGCCTATTAAGGGCTGGGGTTTGTATATTATCGATACCCGGGCACACAATAAGTTGCTGGTTGAAGTACCTTATCCTCTGGATGAACAGGGAGTCTTTGAGGTAGGCATCTCCTTTTTTAAACAAATGAATGCCTTTGCTTTTGCCAGTGGCGGCGTACTAAAAAAACTTAATATTGATAATTCATCAGATGTACTGGCAAACCGGCGTACTTTTTTTCATCTTTTTCATGAGATCATGTCCAGCGACGATGTGATTCAAATTCGTCATCAGCATAATGATGAAAATAAACTGGTGATAAAACAAAGTATCCCTGATGGAGTGAATTTAAAGAAACTCAAAGAGATGCTCAAACAGATTAAATTTGTCTGGGGCGAGTCCAATGAAGTTAATCGTCAGAGGGAGAATATGTCCTCAGGTTTTGCTGAACTTTTTATCACTTCAGAGGCGATGCGTCGTATTATTTCTTACCAGTTTCATCAGCCGCAGTCTATTGCCGTAGAAACAAGCAGCCAGAGTATTGATGGTTTTTTGCAGGAATGGATCCTTAATAGCAGGGGGATGATAGCGGAAAAAGGGAGTAATTTGTATGTTCCGCCGACGGAGGAAGAATTATTATTTTTTGATGAGGAAATCATAACGCCGTTAATAAAAATGATTGATGGCTATACTAAAATAAGTGCTCAAACGACTACTCAAGTTGCTTCTTACAAGTGGAGTGAATCATTACAAACTGAGTTAAATAATATCATGGGTAATGCTGGTGCTTTTGGCTATCAGTTGATTCATTATGTGCATAAAAAAACACAACAGGAATATATTATTCTATATGAAAAAAATGACTCCAAACGAAAGTATTGGGGGACCTATATATTTCGTTTATACGAATCCGAACCCTATATTATTGAAAATCCCCGCCCTGTCTATGAAGTGAACAGCTTTGAATATGCCACCTCATTATTTGAACAATTAAATGCACGGGCTTTGTTGATTGCAGGGGCTCATCCCTTTGCTAATAGTGACGGACAGGCCGATATGGTCCAGTCGCAAAATCAGCTGAGTTTATTAACATTAATTAATCAGGTCATTATGAGAGAGCACAAAAATAGACCCTTATTTGTGTTCAGCGTAAGAGCCTTTGGTTTTCGTGAGGACCTGAAATTACCTGATAGTGATATTTTAATCTCTTTGAGCCATGGCATCCGGGCTGAAAATAAACTTTTTGAAGGTTTAAATGCACTATTAACTCTATTTGATAATAATAAATTCTCCTATCAATTTGTCATAGGTGAAGCGGACACTATGGGGTATGAAATTGGAAGTATTCCACAATCCCTATATGCTTTAGTGAGTCAAAATAAAGTATTTGGTGTGCTCTGGTTATCACCCTTTATACGAAAAAGTTATAGGCAGAAATACAATGACTTTGCTGAGACGGGTCGCTTTAACTCTCTGGGTATTGAAACAATTGAACTTGATGTTGCACAGTATCTTCAGGAAAATATTGGTTTTGACTCTGTTTCAAATAAGATTCCTGATGCATTTAGAGAACATTTAAATAGTTATAATAACACTCATGA
>DAOVUE010000349.1 GCA_030632745.1 Pseudomonadota bacterium
AAAATTAAACCATCCTCTCAGCTTTGCTGCTGCAATGGGGTTCAAATGAACATTAATATCGGCCATGCTTTTAAAGTGCTGTTTTTTACGTGCTGCAATCAGCTTATCAGCAAGAGCTTCATCCATTCCCGGCAGCATCAGCAGAGTTTCTTTTGCAGCGATATTAGGATTAATCATCCCTGATGAATTTCCTAAAAGGGTAAAGACTGTATCCAGTGCAAGATCTGAAAGAGGTTCGTCGAAACCTTTTATCTGTAAAATTTCATTCACTGAAGCAAATTGACCATTACGCGGTTCATAGTCCAGCTTTTGTTTTTTATAATACTATTTTTCAGCTCCATTCAGGCGCTTCAGATCATCTTTATCCAGCCAGTCAAACCAGGCATCAACCAGTTGGGGAATATCTTTATGATTTTCACCCAGTTTCTGTTCCAGCAGTTTTGTTAATTTATCCTGCCTGAGTTTAGCAATATTAATTTTTCCCGACAGGTCATAAATCCTCACAATAATATTTTCATGTGCAGGATACGTTAAAGAAATCGGTCTGCCGTCAAAGCGATATTCTTCATCATTCCGATTATACAGACTGGTTTTTTCAACTTTGACTTTGGGCATTTTATCAATGACCAGTTCCATGTGAGCCTTATTCAAAGCATCCAGTGTCGCTCCCCAATCCTGTAATGCCTCCTGCTGATGAATAACCGTTATTGCTGACAAACGAATATTGCTGGCGATAGCCGTCACCAGAATCAAGCCCAGCATAATCATCCACAGTACCATGATTAGAATAGAACCCTTTATTTTATGAGTTATCTGCATCATTTCAATAAATCTAATAAAGGGTTACTTTTTGGAGCCGTATCAGGAGCCGTAAATGGAGAATTTCCACCACCAAAAAAAGGATTACTGTTAGATGTTCGTTTTTCACTCGTATGAACACGAATAAAACTAAACACATAAAAATCCAGCTTTTGTTCAGATTCATTATCCAGCTTAAATTGAATTTTTACACCCAGGGGAAATTTCTCCTCATCTTTAGCAGACCAGCTGGTTTTCCATTCTTTATGCTGATTTGTTGTTTCAACCAGGTAATGTAATGATACCTTGTAGTCTTTAAAATAGCGTATTGGCTCTTTTTCTGCAGACTGTGCTTTGTCCAGTTGTTTAGTTAAATCTCCAGAAGATACGGGTAATACATTCAACTTAAAGCCATTATTTTCATCTGCTGCCAGATGCCATAGATTCAAACTGCTGTTGCGTGCAGGAGAAACAGTGGAAACCCAGCTGAGCTCCATTTTACTGCCATTAAAAAAAAGCTCCTCTTCTGCAACACTACTTTCCCTGGAAAGATAGGGATAGGTTCCCATAATGGCTTTTTCTAATTGTAATAACAGCAGGGAGTCATCGATGCTATTATCCAGTTTATTACCTGTTTTTCCCCAGTCTCGGGTAATACCATTCAGGCCAACCACCAACACGGTCATTAGTACGGCACTCAGGCTGACAGCAATTAACAGCTCAAGCAAGGTAAAGCCTCTGGAACAGCTGGAATATTGCGGATTGTAGTGCTGTGGCTTCATTAATTTCTATTGGCGGCTGACAATAGTTTCTTTAACACGAACACTGCTGAGAACCACTTGCTTATTTTCATCGACTATATCAAAAGATTGTAAAGAAAATTTGAGAGGTTTTGTCTGCTCTTCAGGTTTTTTTAGTTCTTTTTTATTATCCACTGTATAACCGGTTTCAGACAGTTCATCCATATAGGAATCTAATGCCCGGTTGCTGATCCAGGCTGCGTTAAGATAGGCTCTTTGATTAATGGTTTTCGCCAGGGTACTTTGTGCTTTGAAACTGAGTTGTTTGCTTTGACTCTGCAAGGCGAGTAAATTACCTAAAACCAATGCGGTGAGAGTAATGGCGACCATTACTTCCAATAGAGTAAAGCCTTTATTGTTGCCATGTGCCGAAGGGGTCAGCTCCGAATGGGTTGGAGTCAAATGGCATGTTCTACCAAATGATGACCTCGGTGCCCCTTGAGGGTATTGAATTTCAGTATTAAATGCCATTTGACTCTGACCCCAAAATTTCTGACCCCAAAATTTATTCATTTTTCTGCATCTTCATTGCTTTCTTTAATTGTCACTTTTCCGGTAATGCCGTCAATACTCAGCTGAGCAATAAAGCGTCCCTGCTGCAGACGAATAACACCACCTGTCGCACCACCCTGCGGGAAATACGTTATGCTAAATGCTTTATTACGCACTATTTTACTGCCTGCCTGCCATTCAAGCACAGCACCCTGACTACGCCAGTCTCCTTTTTTTATTGCCTGAGCCGACTTATTCTTTGCATCAACTTCTGTGTATGGAAATACATTCATCTCATAAGGTCGATTTAATATCACGGCATTGCGGCGATTATAGTTCAGAGCACTGCTCAGGGTACGCAGCTGCACCTGATACAATTTACCGTCGTTATGACCAATCCGTGGAATTAAAACAGCACTTGCCAGGGCAATGATGGCAAGCACTATCAACAGCTCCATCAAGGTGAAGCCTTTGTGGTTTATTCCCAATTGGTAATGTCTTTATCATCCTCTTCACCGCCTTCCTGGCCATCGCCCGCCATAGAAGAGAGGTCAAAGTCTTTATTATGCTTTCCGGGAGCAACATATTGATAATCATTTTCCCAGGGATCCTTAGGAATTTTTTTCATATACGGTCCGTCCCAGGCAGACTTGCCGGTTGAATCTTTAACCAGATCGCCCAGATCTTTGGGGTATTTCCCCATATCCAGCCGATAAGAATCCAATGCGGATTCAATGTTTTTGATTTGTGTGGCCACTATATCCCGTTTGGCTCCGCCTAATTTACTCCATAAGGTGGGACCCACAAGCCCGGCCAGTAAGGCCAGGATTGCCATCACAATTAATAATTCAATCAGTGTAAAGCCTTTTTGTTTATATTGTTTTTTCATTTGTTTCATTCTTTTCTCTAT
>DAOVUE010000344.1 GCA_030632745.1 Pseudomonadota bacterium
GAGAGGGAATGACGTCGGAGTGATTTGGAGTGCGGGCTTATGTTTCAGGGGATTGTAAAAACATGGATGTTTTTACATAGCGGGCCATGGATGGCCTTGAAGCGTCCCCTGAAATATAAGCCCACCCTCCAAAGCACGTATTGCCAGGCACCATTCCCGAACGACCGTTTTGGTTGTAAAGAAGACTGAAAGTACGCAATAATGTGAAGAACTTAAATTTTTATAAACTATACGAGCCTTTTAGCCAAAATTTTTGGCTGCCATTATTATGAGCCACACAGGAACTTTAAATTACCAATGGGCCTTCAGCCTGATAAATCACTTTGCCTTACAGGGTGTAAGCCAGGCCGTTATCTCTCCCGGTTCCCGTTCTACTGCATTAGCATTAGCCTGTGAAAAACACCCTGATATAACAACATGGATTCAAATTGACGAACGCAGCGCAGGATTTTTTGCTCTGGGTTTAGCTCAACGACAACAACTGCCTGTGATCTTAATCTGTACTTCCGGTAGTGCTGTGACCCACTGGTTTCCCGCAGTGGTTGAAGCCAGTCATTCTTATACTCCCCTGCTGCTGCTGTCAGCCGATCGCCCGCAACAATTACAAAACTGCGGAGCCAATCAAACCATTGATCAGAGGTCATTATTTTCATCACATGTTCGCAGCACTCTTTTAATTGAAGAAGCCAGTGAAATTTTATTAAATAATGCTTATTTAAAACAAATAAGCACACAGGCCTATGCACAATCTGTTCAGCATAAGCCCGGTCCGGTACATATCAATATCCCGTTTAAAGAGCCTTTGCTGCCAAAACGTTTTACCCGTGAAGATTTAAATCATTATATCAATCTATTGGGCACACAACTTTTAGCAAAATCAAAATCAAAAACCATAAAGTCTGCAGATTCCGCACCCAAAGCAGCGGTTTCCACTTTAAGCATTTCACAAGTACGCCTTGAATTATTAACCGAAACCATTAATTCAGGAAACGGACTTATCATCTGTGGACGCTTAAGTTCCCGGGAACAAACAGGTTTATATGAATTACTCTTTCAATTAACTAAAAAATTAAATTGTCCTGCTCTTATTGACCCGCTGTCCAATCTACGCTTTATACAGAGGGGCTTTACACCACAGGGCAGCTCACACTTTGTCTATAATTATGATCATTTTCTAAAACAGCATCATATAACAGGCCATACACCATTAAAACCCGACTGGATTATACGCCTTGGACAGTTTCCTACTTCAAAAAATTTAATGCTCTATCTGCAATCTCTTAATAGCCATACGATATTAATCAGCTCATACGGTGATAAACTGGATCCGCTTCATAAAGCCAATACTCAAATACATTGTTCTCCAGTTCAATTCTGTAAACAAATCTTACCAACATCTGTTCGAACACAGCCTGAGAACTGGCTGAATAGCTGGCAGAAACTGGAACAGGCATCTGAAACTAAAATTGCTCAGTCGCTGACAGGCATGGACCAATCTACTTTATTTGAGGGGCATGTCATTGATACCTTACTTAAATCGATTCCTGATAATAGTTTTATTTTCAGCGGTAATTCTATGCCGATTCGTGATTTTGATACTTTTATTACCCGCCGCTCAACACATAATAAATCTATAGATATCTATGCTAATCGTGGTGTCAGTGGTATTGATGGTAATTTATCCACTTTTTTAGGATTACTTGCAGATCAGGCTGATAAAGATAAACAATACGCTGTCGCTTTAGTCGGAGATCTTACTTTTTATCATGATATGAATGGTTTATTAATGTGCAAAAAGCTCTCTGCAATGGGCTATACAGCCACTATTATAGTCATTAATAATAATGGTGGTGGAATCTTTAATTATTTACCACAACAACAATTAAACGATTTTGATAAACTGTGGAATACCGCTACTGATCTGGATTTTCAATACAGCGCCCGATTATATGGCCTGAATTATCTGAAAATAGAAAATCAGCATGATTTAGAAAACAAATTGGCTGATGTGTTTCTGCAGACTGGTATTCAATTGGTAGAAGTTATTATCCATCAGAAAACTAGTGTAGAATGCCATGCTAATATTTAACAACTAGTGTTGAAACTCTATGAACTGGAATTCTGTCAAGCAATTTAATTTTACCGATATACTTTATGAACACAGTGATAATGAACAAGCGGGTATTGCCAAAATCACTATCAACCGTCCTGAAGTCCGTAATGCCTTTCGCCCTGAAACCATTTCGGAACTGATAGAAGCCTTTCATCATGCCCATCATGATGCTTCTATTGGTGTCATTATATTAACAGGAGCCGGAGATCTGGCCTTTTGTTCAGGGGGCGATCAAAAAGTCCGTGGAGAAGATGGCGGCTATAAAGACAGTCAGGGTATCCAGCATCTCAATGTACTGGAACTACAGCGCCAGATAAGAACCCTACCCAAACCGGTTGTTGCTATGGTGGCGGGTTATGCTATTGGCGGAGGCCATGTTTTACATTTAATTTGTGACCTGACCATAGCTGCAGATAATGCACGCTTTGGCCAGACCGGTCCTAAAGTCGGCAGTTTTGACGCCGGATTGGGTGCAGGAATTATGGCTCGTACTATTGGTCTGAAAAAGGCCAAGGAAATCTGGTTTTTATGTCGTCAATACGACGCCCAGGATGCTTTAGACATGGGCCTGATTAACACGGTAGTACCCACACACCAAATGGAGACGGAAAATTTGGGCTAGAGCAAGCAAATGCTGCAGCACTCCCCAACTGCTCTGCGAGTGCTTAAAACAGCCTTTAACGCAGACACCGACGGTCTGTCCGGCATACAGGAACTGGCCGGCAATACCACTGCCCTGTTTTATATGACTGAAGAAGGACAGGAAGGCCGAAATGCTTTTATTGAAAAAAGACCTCCGGATTTCAGCCCCTATAAACGCAGACCTTAATCAATAAAAACAGACAAAAGTTCTGCTGTCAGATAAATTAATAGCAGTCTGACGTTATTTGAGTAATTTACGTGCGCTGCGCAGTGCATCGA
>DAOVUE010000396.1 GCA_030632745.1 Pseudomonadota bacterium
GGTAATTAATTTCTGGAGACGCCGTGAATACGTCCATGTAGGCTTGACTTTGGCATCCATGCCAAAGACACTCCTGAAATTAACTACCAGCCTCCGCTACTCTTTCTAAGTGTAAAGAAAGTTTGATCTGTCCCTTTTAAAATATTATTGTGGATAATTTTTTTCTCAAGCTTGTCTATAGGGTGAACTATGAAAATAAGTCTTATAAAACATTTTATTAGTATTTTCTTTACACTATTGTTTTTATTGCTTAATACTTCAGCTTCTGCTGATGTGTGGGATGATTTACAAGGTGATGAATATAAGGGAAATGATGATATAGAAGAGTATGTGTGGAAAGAAGGGGATAGTAAAGCAGCGGCTTATCCAAAAGATAAGGATTTAGTTGAAATATCAGGTCCGCCTGCGTATCGAAATTATCAATATCTGATTGATGCTGAAAACCTTAGCGTCGGTGATGATGGTGTGGTTCGTTACGCACTGGTGATACGCTCTCCCAGCGGCGTGGATAACGCTCGATATGAAGGGATTCGCTGTATTAGCCAGCAGATAAAAACCTATGCTTATGGAACGACGGATATGCAGGGCAATAAAAAGTTTGTCGGGCGTTCTGAGCCAAAGTGGAAACCGGTGTCGTCAACTGGTGCGACTGGTTATGGTTCAATTCTCATTGCAAACTATTTTTGTAATTTCGAGAGTATAACTTTAAAGCGTAATGAGGTGATACAAAATATAAAATATGGCAAAGGAGACGTAGATGGAATGTATTATTAAAGGAATATTGCTCTTATCCGCTGAGGACTCAGGGAATGAAAACGAATAAAAAAATTATCCCTCAGAAAAAACATCAGATAGCAAGAAATGCCATTAGTCATAATGCCTTAAAAGTACTGTCTCGCCTTAATGAGGCAGGTTATGATGCTTATCTGGTCGGTGGTGGTGTCAGAGATCTTTTATTGGGAGAAAAGCCCAAAGATTTTGATGTGGCCACCAGTGCAAAGCCGGAGGAAGTAAAACGGCTGTTCCGAAATTGTCGTCTGATTGGCAGACGTTTTCGTCTTGCACATATTCTTTATGGACGTGATGTCATTGAAGTGGCTACTTTTCGAGGACCTCATGAAGGTAAGCATTCTCATCATGCCGGTAAAAATGATGAAGGCCGTATTGTTCGGGATAATGTGTTTGGCAGCATTGAAGAAGATGCTGTGCGCCGTGATTTTACAGTCAATGCACTCTATTATGATATTCGTGATGAATCGGTTATCGATTTTACCGGCGGTATGGAGGATATAAAGCATAAAATATTAAGAATGATCGGTGATGTGGATACACGCTATAGAGAAGATCCGGTGCGCATGCTCAGAGCGGTTCGCTTTGCAGCAAAACTCAATTTTCAAATAGAAAAGCAAGCTCATTCACTTATTTTTGAAATGGGTGATTTGCTGGAAAATATCCCCCTGGCACGACTGTTTGATGAGGCTATTAAGTTATTTCAGGGAGGATATGGCTTAAGATGTTTTCAGTTAATAAGAGAATATCAGCTGCTTGAATTATTATTCCCCATGACAGAGAAATTAATTGCTGAACAGACCCATAGTTCTTCTGCAGAGAAGGCACCGGTATTAGCAATAATAGAGCAGGCACTGCGCAACACGGATGAGAGAATTGCCATAGGAAAATCAGTTAATCCAGCTTTTTTCCTGGCAGTCTTACTCTGGCAGCCCATGCTTGAACATAAAAAATATTTTATTTCTCAACTCTCTACCCCGACCAGTACGCATGAAATGGAGGCTCTGTTTTATGCCAGTCGCGAAGTGATTGCCCGGCAGCAGGCTTATCTTTCCATTCCAAAACGCCTGAGCCTGATAATAAAAGAAATCTGGCATATGCAGCCGCAATTGCAGCACCCTACCCGAAAAAGAGCCTTACGTACGCTGGCGAACAAACGCTTTAGGGCAGCCTATGATTTCCTGTTGCTAAGGCACTCTGCAGGTGAACCAGAATTAGCTCCACTGTGTGAGTGGTGGACAGAAATACAAACAAAATCATTTGCTGAGCAGCAGGAGATGTGTGAGCAATTGACTGTACCAGGGCAAAAAAAGCGTAAAAAACGTAAAAGAAATAATAAACAGCAGAAATCCACTGCAGCGGAAACAACATCAGAAGTATCATAATATCACTATGATGATTGCTATTGGCCTGGGAAGTA
>DAOVUE010000110.1 GCA_030632745.1 Pseudomonadota bacterium
CAATTCTCGGCAGTGCGGCTATACCTGTCGCAAAGCCGCCAAAATCATGATAGGTTCCTGTAACATTAATATTAACCGGCAATTCAGCATAAAACTCTTTACGAATTTCTCCTGAGGGCTTAAAAAGACTAAATTCTAAATTATTACTTAAACCTGTTTGTGATATTTCTATCAGCAAGTCAGCCACTTCAGCTTTTTGTGGCAATTGTCTTAACATAGAACCAAAACGCTGTTCCATTTCAACCATTTGTATACGATAAGCCTCAAGGCTTGACGCTTTCTCCTGCTTCTTTTTAAACTCATTCTTGAGGGGGATTTCCTGTGCTTCAGTTTTTTTTAATTTAACAATACTATCCTGAGTAAAAAAATAATAGCCGCCACCCAAAACTGCGGCAAGAACCAGGACTGCAGCCACCGACCTTGCAGCCAGAGGCCAGCTGCCGATATTTTGAAAATCTAATTCATTTAAATTCATCAGCCTTATCCTTTTTTCTCTTTTTTATTCTTTTCCACGGGAGAAGATTGTTTAGATGTCAGGGTAAACTGGCTGTATCCGCCTGAATTTTTTTTCTTTTTCGTTTGTATTACTTTTAAATTAGGATTAACTAACCAATCGGAACCTTCAATATTACGCATATAGGCAGAAACCCGGGCATTTGATTGAGCAATCCCGTTGAAGGTTAAGTTTTTTATCTTCTGCTCAAATTTAGTGAGATGCAGACCTTCCGGCAAAACACGAACCAAATCATCCAGTAAATGAACACTGTCTGAACGATTGCCCTGTAATTCCTGTATCACAGACATACGGGACAGCAGATCCGTTTTTTTCTGCTCCAGTGTTTTAATCTCAGCAATAGCTTTTTCAACTTTCTTAATTTCAGTCTTAAGATAATTATTGCGTGAGGCCTGTTGATCAATCATCGCATTGAGCTGCAGGTGCACAGCAAAAATAATAGCGCTGCCAAAAACTGCAGCACTGACCAGCATAACGTAAAAATCCTGCTCAATTTTTTTGCGTCGTTCTTCACGCCAGTTTAACAGGTTAATTTTAGCCATTAATCAAAACTCCTTAAAGCAAGTCCACATGCTATCATTAATGACGATGCATCATTAGCAAGTACTTTAGCTTTGATTTTAGAAGAGAGAGTCATATTTGCAAAAGGATTTGCAATAGAAGTTGGAATACCCATACGCTGCTCTACCAGTTGATCAATATCAGCAATAGAAGCATTTCCACCCGCTAAAACAATATGATCAACCGAACTGTATTGACTCGCGGAAAAGAAAAATTGTAATGACCGGCTGATCTGCTGTGTCATGGCTTCTTTAAAAGGATCTAAAACCTCATGGGCATAATTATCCGGCAGACCACCCTGTTTTTTAGCCATACCGGCTTCTTCATAAGATAAGCCGTAGCGCCGTTGAATTTCTTCTGTTAACTGCTTACCGCCAAACACTGCTTCACGGATGTATATGGTTTTCAGGTCATGTATAACATTCAATGTGGTCATCGTCGCTCCCACATCAAAAACGGCCACAATCATATTTTTAGCCGCATTAGGTAATTGGGGTGCAATGAGAGAAAAAGCATTATCAATAGCATAGGCCTCGACATCAACAACCCTGGGTGTCAAGCCGCCTAAATCTGCTGCTGCAACCCGGACATCAATATTCTCACTGCGCGAAGCAGCTAATAATACATCGATATGCTCAGGTGATGCTTCATTAGGCCCCTGAACTTCAAAGTCGAGGTTTACTTCTTCAAGTGAATAGGGGATATATTGATCGGCCTCAACAATTATCTGATTTTCTAATTCCTCTTCAGATAAATCTGCCGGCATTTGAACAATTTTTGTAATAACCGCTGAACCGGCTACAGCCAGTGCCACATTACGTTGTCGGGAGCCTGAGCGTTTCACGGCTTTTTTCAAAGCTTCGCCTACGGCTTCCACATCAGTAATGTTTTTTTCAACAACAGAATTAACAGGCAATGGCTCCACGGTATAGGATTCAACCCTATACCGCTTGCCACTTTTGGATAACTCCAATAATTTAATAGCTGAAGAGCTGATATCAATTCCCAGCATATTGTGTGTTTTAGTTCTGAATAATTGAGCAAATGACAAAACTAAATCCTTTATTCAAATAATACGATTGTTTAGAAATCCCAAAACAACTCAAAAAAAGCAGCAGGGATCATTCCCGTATCTATAGCAGAGTATAGACTGAACAGATGATAAAACTATCGTTGTATATAATAGTTGAACAACAATAGTTACAATATAGTTACAATATAGTTACAACTTAGTCAAACAGCTTAGTTAAATCAAGTGTTAAATATACATTTTCAACAAGTTAGATTGCATTTGTATCATAGTACATTAAGAAAAACAATCAAGTCAGCAATTGAATAATTTTTAAAACTGGTATGATGTCATTTCAAAAAGGCTTATAATCCTCTAAATTGTGTAACTAATCTTAACACCAATATGAGCTACTATGCGCCGCATATACCAACTTTTTCTGACACTCCTCACACTTTTCTTAAGCATTGCAATCACTTCTGTGATCACTATCACAGCAGCTTATTTTTATTTCAAACCTGGACTGCCTGAGATTGATGTTTTAAAGGATGTACAACTTCAGGTTCCGCTGAAAGTTTTTTCAGCGGACAATCAATTATTAGCCGTATTTGGTGAAAAAAAACGTGAGCCAGTCAGCTATGAAGAAATACCTGAACGGCTTATTCAGGCCGTAATTTCAGCAGAAGATGAAAGTTTCTTTGTGCATCCCGGCGTTGACTACAAAGGCATTTTAAGAGCTGTTGTCCACCTGATACAGACGGGTAAGAAGGGACAGGGTGGAAGCACTATCACCATGCAGGTTGCCAGAAACTTCTTTTTAACCCGGGATAAAACCTATATCAGGAAAATCAATGAAATTTTTCTATCGCTTAAAATTGAAAAAGAGCTCTCCAAACAGGAAATAATGCAGCTCTATATGAATAAAATTTATCTCGGCCATCGCTCCTATGGTGTCGCAGCAGCAGCAAAGGTTTATTATGGTAAGCCGTTAGACTCTCTCTCATTAGAACAATACGCCATGATTGCAGGACTGCCCAAGGCGCCGTCAAAATATAATCCTATCACCAATCCACAACGGGCAACCCTGCGCCGCAACTATGTTCTGGGTCGTATGCGCCAATTAGATTTCATTACTCAGGAACGTTATGCAAAAGCCATTAAAACCATTGATGATGCTGAGATTCATGCTCCGGATATTGCAGTGCAGGCTCCCTATGCAGCAGAAATGGTACGCTCGCACATGGTCATAGAATATGGCGATACAGCTTATACAGCCGGTTATAACGTCTACACATCCATTTCAGGCGACATGCAGAGCGCAGCCAATAACGCCATACGCTCTGCTTTAATGAGTTATGAACATCGTCACGGATATAAAGGGGTACTTGGCCATCAGGAGTTAACGGCCAGCACGTCTGCTGCAGAACAAATTAACAGCCTGGCTGATTACCATCCGACGGGACATCTCCGGCCGGCCTTAGTTACTGACATAGTTACTGACATAGTAAGCACCTCATCAGAACAACAAGAGCAGCAAAGTAAAAAATCAAACAATAAGAAAAAAAATAAACAGGATAAACATCAACATGCACAGCTGTTACTTAAGGACGGCAGTACCCCGAGTTTAAAATGGGAACATATAAAATGGGCCAGAAAATATATTAATGATAAGCGCATGGGGCCAAAACTTAAAAAAATAGAAGATGTATTAACTATTGGTGACATTATCTATGTTGAAGTTTTAGAAAATAAAGACTATGCCCTGGCTCAATTACCGGAAGCCGAGGGAGCCCTGGTTTCTCTTAATCCACAAAACGGTGCAATTAACGCGCTCACCGGTGGTTTTGATTATTATCATTCTAAATTTAATCGTGTACTGCAGGCAAAACGTCAGCCGGGCTCAAACTTTAAACCTTTTATCTACTCCGCCGCACTCAATAAAGGCTATACAGCCGCAACTCTGGTTAATGATGCCCCTGTTGTATTTAAGGATCAATATCTGGAAGGTTTTTGGCGGCCTGATAACTACAGCGGCAAGTTTTTTGGCCCGACACGTCTGAGACAAGGACTTATCAAATCCAGAAATCTGGTTTCTATTCGTGTTTTAAGAGATATCGGCATTCAATACGCTATTGATTATGCCGCACGCTTTGGCTTTACGGCAGATGAGCTGCCGCCTAATTTATCACTGGCACTCGGCAGTGCTACTCTCACCCCCATACAGATAGCCAGAGGGTATGCTATCCTGGCCAATGGCGGCTATGATATTAGTCCCTGGATCATACAACGAATTGAAGATCCACAGCATAACATTATCTTTACTCAACAAAATAAAACCGTCTGCAGTAAAAATTATCCTGCCGCTAGTTGTCCTGAAGATGAAAGCTTACATGCACTGCGTGTGGTAGATGAAGACAATGTTTTTTTAATGACCAGTATTATGCGTGATGTCATCAATTATGGTACCGGCAGAAAAGCACTGCAGCTGGGACGCAAAGATTTAGCTGGTAAAACAGGCACCACAAACGATCAATTAGATGCCTGGTTTTCAGGCTTTAATGCCAGAGTCATGGCCACCGCATGGGTTGGATTCGACACCCCCCGCTCCCTGGGTCGCCTGGAGTTTGGTGGTACTGCAGCACTGCCTATGTGGATGAAGTTTATGGAAGTTGCTCTGAAAGATGTACCGCAACAGGCATTAATCGTACCGGAAAATATCGTCACAGTAAAAATTGACTCAAGCACCGGCTTACTCGCCGGCAGCAGCTCGAAAAAAACTCAATTTGAATATTTTATCAAAGGCACAGAACCAAAGCGTGCTAATATCGGAGCGGCCGGATCTTCTTCACCTTATGCTACCGAACCCGGTAATGAAGCGGTGAATGAAGAGCTGTTCTAAGATCACACTTTATACAGTATTTTATACGGGAAAGGGTCTATACGGCATACGAGCTACGCCGCTTTTAATCGCTGCCTCTGCTACAGCCGGCGGAATAGTTGATATCAGGCGTGGATCAAATGGCTTGGGAATAATATACTCCGGGCCAAAGCTTAAACTCTCAACAGCATAGGCTTTAAGTACCTCATCCGGTACGGGAAGTTTAGCCAGCTCAGCCAGAGCCTGCACAGCGGCAATTTCCATTTCTGTATTAATAGTAGAGGCCCGGACATCCAGAGCACCACGAAAAATAAAGGGGAAACCCAGTACATTATTAATTTGATTAGGGTAATCTGAACGTCCGGTGGCCATAATCAAATCATCACGAACCGCATTGGCCTGCTCCGGACAAACTTCAGGGTCGGGGTTTGACAGAGCAAAAATAATCGGTTTAGCGGCCATTGAAGCAATCATATCGGCTGAGACCAGATTCGCACCCGAAACACCAATCAGAACATCAGTGCCCTGCATGGCATCAGCCAGAGTCCGCTCTTCTGTCTGTGAGGCAAATTCCTGCTTATAAACATTCAAATCATCCCTATCACAGTGAACAACCCCTTTTCGATCAATAATATTGATCTGCTGTTTACTCACCCCCAGAGAAACCAGTAAACGCATAGTTGCAATACCTGCAGAGCCGGCACCGATACAGGTGATCTTGACCTCAGATAGATTTTTAGCCTGGATTTCCAGGGCATTCAGCAAGCCGGCAGCAATAATAATCGCAGTCCCATGCTGATCATCATGAAAAACGGGAATATCCAGACGCTGCTGCAATGCTTTCTCAATTTCAAAGCAATGGGGAGCAGCAATATCTTCAAGATTAATACCGCCAAATGTTGGAGCAATATTGGCCACTGTGTCAATAAATGATTGTACTGACTGCGCATTGACTTCAATATCAAAGACATCAATACCGGCAAATTGCTTAAATAATATACCCTTGCCTTCCATCACCGGCTTGCCTGCCAAAGCCCCCACATTACCCAGACCTAAAACGGCA
Organism: Pseudomonadota bacterium; assembly: GCA_030632745.1. GTDB lineage: Bacteria > Pseudomonadota > Gammaproteobacteria > GRL18 > GRL18 > GRL18. The sequence continues at coordinate 6,026 of DAOVUE010000110.1, forward strand.
GTACCATCAGTAATAACCCCGACCAGATTACCCTTGCTGGTATATTTGTAGGCTTGATCGGCATCCCTGTCAATTTCCCTTACCGGTGCTGCAAC
>DAOVUE010000034.1 GCA_030632745.1 Pseudomonadota bacterium
ATGAATTTGGTCAATTAATTAAAACTCTTAAAGTTTTTCTGCAAACTGCCGATAAGGATAGTATAGATTTGATGTCTCACCTTAATGAAGAGCTTGTGACTAAGAGCTATCAGGATATTACCGGGCTGATTATCTACAAAGTCATTAAACTGGTTGAAGATGTAGAAGCTAATCTGGTGAACCTGATTAAACTCTCTAGCGATCACATGGGTGTTGATGCGGCAGCAGAATTAGACATCAAGTCAAAAAAGAAAGATAAAAGCAGTTTAGACGGGCCTGTTGTACCGGAATTAGCAGATAAGACTGAAACATTGTCCGGCCAGGATGAAGTTGATGATCTATTGTCTAGCCTGGGATTTTAAGGAAATAATAGATTATGTCGTTTGATGCGGATGATGAAATACTACAGGACTTCTTAATTGAGGCCGGTGAAATCATAGAGACGCTTAATGAAGAGCTTGTTGAACTTGAACAACGTCCCGATGATACTGATTTGTTAAATTCTGTATTTCGTAGTTTTCATACCATTAAGGGAGGAGCTGGATTTCTGGCTTTAACACCCCTGGTTGAACTATGTCATCGTGCTGAAGATGTTTTTAACTTACTGCGTAATGGCGATTTAAGAGTTGATGCAGACATCATGGATGTTATGCTGCCCGTGCTGGATTCACTCAATGAAATGTTTGATAAGCTGAGAGCCGCCAGCGAACCCGAAGATGCTGATCCGTTAATATTATCTCAATTGGATGCTATTTTAAAGGGTGATATAACTGCTGAGCCTAAGAAAACAGCTGAGCCTAAGAAAACAGCTGAGCGTGAGCAAACAGCTGAGCCTGCGGGTGATTTAGAAGAAGATATAACCGATGAAGAATTTGAACAATTATTAGATGCTTTTGATGAGCCATCAGCGGGCAAAGAGCCCTCAGCGGGTAAGCAGCCATTAGCAGATCAGAAGCCATCTGATGATATTAGTGAAACTGAGTTTGAAGATCTGCTTGATCAACTGCACGGTAAAGGCCAGTTTAATGCCGCTAATGTTTCATCAAATGCTAGTCAATCAGACCATCAGGCTGCTGCCCCGCTCATAGAGGACAAAAAAACTCTTGCTGATGATGAAATTTCCGATGCCGAATTTGAAGACTTGCTGGATAATATTCATGGTGCTGGAAAATTTGGTCAGCTAAAAGCCTCTTCTGCTCAGGAGCCATCAGCGGGTAAGAAGCCTTCAGCGGGTCAGGAGCCTTCAGCGAATAAGGAGCCTTTAGCTGATCAAGAGCCCTCAGCAGGTAACAAGCCCTCAGCCGATCAAGAGTCTGCTGTCATGGTTAAACCTGAAGTTAAACCTGAATCAGCAAAAATTGAAAAGTCATCAGCCCGGCCTGCCAAAAAAACTGATAAAGCCAAACAGGGCGGCGGCCCGTCACCAGTACCTGCTGAAGCAACAGTTCGAGTGGATACCCGGCGTTTGGATGAAATCATGAATATGGTGGGAGAATTAGTCTTAGTACGTAATCGCCTGGTAACACTGGATCAGGCTCTGGGTAATGAGGAAATGTCTAAAGCGGTTAGTAGTCTGGATGTGGTAACGGCCGATTTGCAAATGTCTGTAATGAAAACACGTATGCAGCCTATTAAAAAGGTTTTTGGTCGTTTTCCTCGTGTAGTACGTGATTTATCCCGTATCATGAAAAAAGAAGTCAAACTGGAACTGGTGGGAGAAGATACAGATTTAGATAAAAACCTGGTCGAAGCTTTAGCCGATCCTCTGGTGCATCTGGTTAGAAATTCTGTCGATCATGGAGTTGAAATGCCGGATGTGCGTGAAAAAGCAGGCAAAAACCGCCAGGGAGTCGTTGTCCTAAGCGCTGAACAGGAAGGCGATCACATCATATTATCCATCGAAGATGATGGTGCCGGTATGAACGCGGATAAATTACGTCAGCTTGTTGTCAGTAAAGGTTTAATGGATGAAGATGTTGCCAGTCGTCTGGATGATAAAGAATGCTATAACCTGATTTTTATGCCGGGATTTTCTACTAAAGACGAAATTTCTGATATATCAGGTCGTGGTGTGGGCATGGATGTAGTTAAAACGCGTATAGCCCAGCTCAATGGTAGGATAGATATTGATTCTGAAGAAGGTAAAGGTACACGAATTGCTATTAAAGTACCACTGACACTTGCCATTATGCCTACTTTGATGGTGAAGTTAAAAGATCAGGTTTTTGCCCTGCCTCTGGTGAGTGTGAATGAAATTTTTCATCTTGACCTGACAAAAACAAATATTGTTGACGGGCAGTCGGTTATTATGGTGAGAAACAAACCTTTGCCGTTATTTTACCTTACCCGATGGCTGGTTAAGGGAGCTGAAGATGAAGCACTTCCTGAACAAGGGCATGTGGTAGTAGTGCATGTAGGTACTAAAAAAGTAGGCTTTGTGGTCAACCACCTCATAGGTCAGGAAGAAGTGGTTATCAAGCCTCTGGGTGCTTTATTGCAGGGAACTGATGGCCTGGCCGGTGCAACCATTACCGGTGACGGGAAAATAGCATTAATTCTGGATGTACCGACTCTGATGTCTTCCCGTGTACATTAATTTAGGTTCAATAAACAATAAGCATTATTTTAAGGCTTTGATGAAATAAAAATGATAGATCTTCTAAGTATATCCGGTTTGATTTTAGGCATTGGTGCTATATTGCTGGGTCAATTATTAGATGGCGGGCATTTTGGAACACTGATTAATGGTCCGGCAGCATTAATTGTTATGGGCGGGACGATTGGTGCCGTTATGCTGCAATCCCCTGCCAATATTTTCTTACGTGGTTTGAAAATGTTTTTCTGGGTCTTTTTTCCGCCACGATTTTATACTGAGGAAACTATCGCCCGTATTGTTGACTGGAGCAGTGTGGCCAGAAAAGAAGGTTTACTTGGACTCGAACTGATTGCTGAGGAAGAAGATGACTTATTTTCCCGTAAGGGATTAGAATTATTAGTCGACGGCAGTGAACCGGAAACCATGCGATCTATTATGGAGCTGGAAATTGATGCAAAAGAAAGTTTTGATACTCTAGCCGCAAAAATTTATGAAGCCATGGGGGGGTATTCTCCCACTATTGGTATTATTGGTGCAGTCATGGGTTTGATCCATGTGATGGGAAATTTGTCCGACCCCAGTAAATTAGGTAGTGGCATTGCCGTTGCCTTTGTAGCTACTATTTATGGTGTTGCGGCTGCCAACTTATTATTTTTACCCATTGCCAATAAGTTAAAAATATTAGTGAGCAATGAAGTACGCTTCCGTGAAATGATAGTAGAAGGTCTGGTCTCGATTGCTGAGGGTGAAAACCCGAGAAATATTCAGCGTAAGTTAGAAGGCTATCTTGATAAAACATCCAAAAATTACAATGAATAAAATTTTCAGGGACTTATGTTATGTCAAGAAGAAGAAGAAAAAAAACTGAGGAGCATGTTAATCATGAGCGATGGCTGGTGTCCTACGCAGATTTTATTACTCTGCTGTTTGCTTTTTTTGTTGTTATGTATTCTATATCATCGGTTAATGAGGGAAAATATAGAGTTTTGTCAGATACACTGAGTGATGTTTTTCAGGCAAGACCAAACTCTCCGACTCCTATTCAATTTGAAGGTACATCAGCTGTTCCAGCAAGAAAAAATAATCAGGCTTTGATTGACCTGCCAGTTGCTAATAATGACGAATTTTTGACACCTGCAGACAATCCTGAACTGGATGTTTTATCAGAAGAAATAACCCGGGCTGTGCAGAAATTGATAGATGATGATTTAATCAAGATTAAGAAAACTGATTTCTGGCTGGAAATTGATATTAAATCCAGTATTTTATTCAGCAGCGGTGGTGCCAGACTTTCAGAAGACGCAGAAGATGTGCTGGCAACCATTGCAGGCTTATTAGACAGTTATCCCAATGATATACAAGTCGAAGGCTTTACTGATAATATCCCCATTAGTTCAAGGCAGTTTCCATCTAACTGGGAGTTATCCTCGTCCCGTGCCGCCAGTGTTGTGCACTTGTTTGAAGAAGAAGGCGTTGACCCCAAACGTATGCAGGCCATAGGTTATGGAGAGCATCGTCCTGTTGCTGACAATACTACAGCAAAAGGTCGTAATACCAATCGCCGGGTTAATCTGGTTGTTCTTGGACAAGGTGATCCGCGCCGCATTATGCAGAACAGAAACCAGAGTTTAAAGCATGATTCTTTAAATAATAATTAGTGGCGTGATTACTGCATGATTTTTATATAATGCTGTTTGTAATAAGAATTTATGCAGCGCTGTTACTAATTATACGGGTAATGTAATGTGAAAATATGGGCTGTGGCGAATCAAAAGGGCGGTGTCGGTAAAACCACAACCGCCATCTCATTGGCCGGCTGGTTATCTTTAAAGAACAAAAAAACACTGCTTGTTGACTTAGATCCTCATGGTTCAATGACGAGTTATTTCGGTCTGGATCCTGATAGTTTAGAAAAAAGTGTTTATAGGGTGTTTCAAAAAGCTGCCGCTAAACAACATATGGATATTAATGAAGTCATTCAGACTACACGGTTTGATAATTTATCTATTCTCCCTGCTTCAACTGCAATTGCCACACTGGACAAGCAGCTGGGTTCCCGGGAAGGTATGGGGCTGGTACTGGCAAAACAGTTATTAAATTTAAAAGATCAGTATGACTATATTTTCATTGATTGTCCCCCGATGTTAGGTGTGCTGATGATCAATGCTCTGGCAGCCTGTCATCAATTATTAATCCCGGTACAAACAGAACATCTGGCACTCAAAGGACTTGATAGAATGCTCCGTACTCTAAAAATGATCAATCGAGTACGTAAAGCCCCTTTAGACTATGCCATTATTCCAACTATGTTTGATCGAAGAACCCGGGCTGCAATTGAGTGTTTACGCATCATGCAGAAAAGCTATGATCCTAAAGCATTAAAGAAAACTATTATTCCTGTGGATACTAAATTCAGGGAAGCCTCAAGTAAAGGGGTACCGCTGCCTATTTATGGCTCGCAAACCAGAGGCTCGAAAGCGTATAATCTACTGCTGGATACGTTACTAGTCGAATGATGTAATGAACAGCCCAATTAATAATAAGCAAAATAAAGTGACCTTATTAGATGCTCAGGATGATGCTCTGGACTCCTATTTTGATGCCTTATTATTTGCTGATGAAAATGATTTAATAGAAAATAAAGAACTGATTATTGAACCTGTAGAACTAAAATCCGCAGAGGCTGAGCTTAGCATAACAGAACAAGTCAACACAGTATCGATTAGTTCAGAAATTGTTTTTTCAGAAAAAGATAAAGACGGCAAAGTAGTTAATCAGGTTCTGATTCCCAGAAGTCAAAGAGTGAAGGCTGCAGATGTAGTTTTGCAGCAGCGGAAAAATAAACCATCAGAACAGAAATCGATAGAATTCAAAGAAGCACCTGAGCTGGATTTGAGTCTTTTTTTACCAAACATCGAAACGCTTAGTGATGATAAACAATCGCTTGAAGCTGTAAGCCGGATCTCTGAATGTCAGGTGCAATTAGAGTCTGATCTTGCCCGTGTCGCTAAACTTGAACAAAAACTTCAGCAAAAAATAAAGCAGCAGGATGAATTAAATGCTTCATCAGGAAAGACTTCCAATGCACCTGCATGGGCTGAGTCAGATTTTCAAGTACTTTTATTTACCGTCTCAGGACTAAAACTTGCAGTTCCCTTAAACGAACTTAGTGGCATTCTGCAATGGGGCGATGAATATATTAATGAATTACCCGGACATGCTTCCTGGTATCTGGGGCTCATTCAAAATCAGGGTGTTAATATCCCTGTGATTGATACATTACAGCAAGTTGTGCCAAAAAACCGTTGGCCTGAAGACTATATTGTACAACGAAAATTTAAACATATTATTCTTATTGATAATAGTCGCTGGGGACTAGCTTGTGAAAAGGTCGTAGAAGTTATTACCCTTAAAACTGATGCGGTTAAATGGCGTTCATCCAGAACAAAAAGACGCTGGTTATCAGGAACTGTTATTGAACATATGTGTGCCTTACTGGATAGCAGTGAATTTTCAACTATGCTTAAAACAGGTGATGATAGTATTATAGGGTGCTGAATAATTACGACAAAAGTAATTTTTGATATTAATTTTTAGAAGATTTATTGAGGACTAATCATGGAATATGATTATGAGAACAGCGGGGATGATGATCAGATGACACAATGGGTTACCTTTATGCTGGATGGTGAAAAATACGGCATAAATGTAATACAGGTGCGTGAGGTGCTGCGTAACATTGAAATAGCTCCGGTACCGGGAGCTCCTCCCTATGTCCTGGGGATTATTAATTTACGTGGTAATGTTGTAACCGTTGTTGACACTCGTGCTCGATTTGGCTTAACTCCTCTCGATGTACATGAAGAATCAAGGATTGTCATTATAGAAACAATGGATCAAACGGTTGGTCTTCTGGTTGATAGTATTGCTGAGGTGGCTGATATACTTCAATCTCAAATTGAATTGACACCGAATGTCGGCAATGATGACAGTTCTAAATACATTCAGGGTGTTCATAGTAGAAAGGGTGAGCTGTTAATCCTGATTGCAGTTGAAAAAGTGCTTAGTGATGAAGAGTGGGCTGATATGGATATGTTTTAATACTATAGTTAGTAGTTAGTAGTTAGTAGTTAGCGGTTCGGGGCCGGATTTCAATATAGAATAGGAGGTTCATTTTATGTCCAGTGATATTCGACCACTTACATCAATTGTACCGGCTCCCCCGGTCAGGGAAAAAAGGCATCATGCTAGTGATCAAAAGCAGCAAAAAAAACACACAATAGATGAGATTGAGCCGGATTCTGATGTTGAAAGTGATGAGTCAGACGCTGCCCGGAAAAACAATGTTGATGAGAAAAATGCCGGAGTTAAACATATAGATGAATATGCTTGATTTCTTATTACACCTATACATATATTAATGAATTAGAATAAATGGATATGACGAACCTTATTTTTGGCATCATTATTATTTTAATAATTTTGATTTTATACCTTGCCTATTATGCTAACAGCTTAAGCCGCTCTTTACAGAAATTTCGTGCAGAACTGAAACAGCTTAAACAATATACCGTTTTACAGCAAAAACAGCTCAAAGAACTGGCTCATGAGGTGCAGACGATGACTAATGCCGCCCATGGTGTTGGTAAAAGGATTAATATTTTATCCGGTCAGATGCGCGAACTGGATGATCGTCAGGAAGAATTTGATCTTAAAGAACAGGGCTCACAAGCAATGCATCAGGCTATAGCTCTGGCTCAGAAAGGTGCAACTATTGATGAGCTAATGGATACCTGCGACATGTCACGTGGTGAAGCCGAGCTATTGATGGTAGTTCACGGTGATACTGCAGAATAAGTCTCCTAAAGACTTATTGTAACACCTCGAACTATATAGTGTTTGACCGATAATTAAATTTACCATTTAAAATCAATACGATATAATAAATTCAAGCAATGAGTTTACTATTATTTTGATATTTTCTTTTAGTGTAAAGATTATTTTTCAATCCAAGTGTAAAGTTATTTTAAGTATGCATAGAAAACTAGATGCAATTACTAATTACCATATTGCAATCTCACTTGCTGTAGTATATCAACAGAAATCCTGTACCCATTTGATGAAATTTTCTTGATCAGTAATTCAGCACTCTCGATCAATTTCTTTTTTTCTGCAATATCTAATAGCCGTACTGTTCCAATAAAATTAAGTTTGGCTTCAAAAGCATATTTTCTTGCCAACTTATCATCTAAAATAATTAAACAGGAACAATCTTCGCTTGTTAATTTCTTTGCCCATTCAATAGATGAAATTTCACCATCACCTAAACTATTTGAGTATAAATTAGGGCTAACAAAAATTTCTTTTTCTTTTAACCAACCCATTTTAATGACTTTGGCAATATTATTTGAATCTTTTCCAGATTTTGCAAGACATTCCTCTTTAACTGATGTGGTAATCCAAACTGTAGAAAATAAATCGGATAATAAGCTCAGTTGATCAACCCCTGCCAACGCAATAAGAGGACCTGCGTCGGCAATGATTATTTTATCCAAGCAGAAATATCCTTAGCTTCATTATTAATCGTATCATGAGTTATTATATCAATACTTAAATGGGCTAAATGCTGAATAAAATCAGACAATGACATTTTACTTAATTTTGCAGCAGCTCCTAATGATAAAGTTCCGTCTTTATAAAGTGAACTTGCTAATGCAGGTAGTAAAGATTTTTCTGTTTCAATCAAAGAATCGCTGAGGTGTAACAATAAGGCATTAGGCTGATTACCCTTTAAAATAAGAACAGGTGAAGTCTCTGCCTCTCTAAGAGCAACAGATGGATTTTTCTTTAAATTTCTAACATTAGTCGCATACATATCTTACTAGTCTCCATAAAAGAAAATCTGTATACTACTGATTGTAGTCCACGATTATCATTTATTCAAGTTGTATACAATGATAATTCAAAAACTTAATTTTATTAATGCTGCTCTAATTCTTGATTGACTTCATCAATGTAAGATTTACCCAGCATCGCATAATCTTTGTAATATTATGTGGAATTAATATTACCTCCAAGTTTTTCACCTTCCTCAAGTTGTTCTACAATGGCTTTATTAACAATAGCTAACTCATATTTTGGATCTACTTGAAGTGCTGCAGAAATAAATAAAACACTTAGAAAGCTAGATGCGATAGATTTTAAACCTTATTAAAAATAATATAATAGTTTTATCTTAAGGATGTAATTTATATTACTTATGTGTGGTAATATTTACCAATAAATGGTAATATA
>DAOVUE010000193.1 GCA_030632745.1 Pseudomonadota bacterium
AAAGCAAGTACCGTTAAGGAAGGTCAGTCTTATACCAAGGCTGATTATGACAAGCAGGTCAAAACCAATAATGCGACTCAGGATATCATTAATTCAGTGGTTGGTTATATCACCAGCACTAATTATAAAGATTTCCCAGCAGTTGTTGCTCTGGTTGAAGATGCAACTGACCAGTTAGGCCATGCAGATGGTGCTAAGAAGAAATCTGAAGCAGCTGCAGCTAAGAAAGATTGGCAGAATGCAACGCTTTGGGCTGGCCAGCATTGGCAGTATCAGGTTAAAACTGCAGACATTGGTCTGAGAGCTAAAACCTATCTTGAAGAACATGGTGCAAAAGTTATTAAAAAATAACTTCTAAACATGCTCTAATCAAGAGTTGAGAAAGGGGAAACGTTGATGTTTCCCTTTTTTTTATTTGATATAAAACAATGATTCAGCTACTATTAAGGTTTACTATAGTACGCTGAATACGAGCACTACCTTCTCTATAAGCTTAATTCTTGAAGAATTCTTCAAGAATTAAGAGCTGAAAGAGAGTGCTCAACATAAATTTTTAACTATAGATTAAATAACAAAAGGATAAATAATGAAAAAATTGACTCAAATCGCAATGACTGTTGCTTTTGCCAGTGGTGTAAGTTTTGCTTCCAGTGCTATGGCTCTGGATGGTGGTGCTTTGTATTTAAACCCGGCTAAAGGTGGTTGTTCAGCTTGTCATGGTAAGGATGCTAAAACTCCAATTATGCCAAGTTATCCAAAACTAGCGGGTCAAAATGCAGATTATGCTTTTAACCAGATGAAAGATATTCAAAGTGGCAAAAGAAATAATGGTATGACTGCTGCTATGAAAGGTATTACTCACCTGACAAATGATGAAGAGAAAAAAGCAATTGCACAATGGCTTGCTGAGCAGTAAAAAATATTGAGTACTATGAGCAAAGGTGTTCGCAGTTATTTTTCGAAAAAATGCCTGCGAACCCCTTTTGTTCTAAATGAATAATGATCTTTATTTTAGAATATTAGATTTTTTTGATATTCATCAAGGCGTTAAAAGCACTAGTATGAAAAAATATTAGCCAATCTATTTTGCAGTTAAATTTTGCCTGCTTTAGTGTTAAATGGGCTTGAATTTGAGCAGATAGTTAACATAAAACTTATTTTTTAAACATCGGGGAGTCTACCTAATATGAAACTTAAATCAGCGATTACTATGCTGGCATTCTCAACAGCGCTTGCTGTTAATGGCTTTGCTTTAGCATCTTCACAATCAGATGAACACGCAAAAGCAGCCGGTTGGAATAAAGGTGGTGGTGAACAGGATGCGGCATTAACTTTAAAGGCTGATCTTGAAAATGGCCTGGATGTTTATGAAGTGTGTTCGGCCTGTCATTTGCCAGAAGGCTGGGGTACTAAAGAAGGTACATTCCCGCAACTATCCGGTCAGCATAGAAAAGTACTGATTAAGCAGTTAGCTGATATTCGTGCTTTAAATCGTGATAATCCAACCATGTATCCATTTGCATTGCCGGAATCTATTGGTGATGAACAGGCAATTGCTGATGTGACAGCCTATATTGAAAAAATTCCAATGAATCCTGATAATGGTAAAGGTCCTGCCACAGCTGATTTAGCTAAGGGTAAAGAACTTTATAAAGTCAACTGTGTTAAGTGTCATGGTGAAATTGGTGAAGGTGATGCAGATAAATTTTATCCAAAAATTGCAGGTCAACATTATAACTATATGATTAGACAGTTTGAATGGATTCGAGATGGCAAACGTCGTAATGCTAATCCTGACATGGTTGAGCAAATTAAAGGTTTCTCTGATCAGGATATGATTGATGTAATCAGCTATGTTGCAGCCATTCCTGTACCAAAAGAAGATTTGGCTCCATCAAAAGACTGGCTGAATCCTGATTTTGATTAGAGTTTAGATTATCTAAAGGTGTCGCAGTCAAATGCCATATTCTATCGAGTATCCTTAACGTAGAGACGTTGCATGCAACGTCTTTACCTGCATTTGACTGCGACACCTTTTATTCAAAAACATAGCAAAAACCTGGGGTGGGAAATGCTAATATAACAACAATAAGGATCATCTCGCATGACTGATGCAAAACGCTCTCTGGTTCTCACATCTCTTTCTATTGCCTCTGTGGTCATTATGATCGCAATCTATTTTAACCCCATCTGGTGGGTAGCACTTACTGCCCCGAATTACCCTGAAGCGGCTTTTCCTGACGGTGTGCGAATTAATTTTCATATGAATGGCGTATTTAATGGTTGTTCTTTAGTAGTGAAAGATGAAATTACTGAAGAAGAAGCTCTGGACTGTGTTCATGAAATGGATACCATTAACCATTACGTGGGTATGTATCCCATTGCTGCCGGTGGTCCCATTGAACGAGGGTTTTCGCCTTTCTTAATTAGTCTGCTCATTTTTATGGTCATTGCTTTTGCCATTAATGATCCGAAAAAACGCCTGTTTTTCATGGGCATTGTATTTTCTTTTAATGTAGTGTGGATGGCAATGACTATTTATAAAACAGATGGTTTAAGTTATCAAAATGAAGGCTATCTTTATGCATTAATGAATCAACTTAATCAGGATGTTAATGATATGGCTCTTGCCGGTATCCCTGTCAAAGCCGTTGATTCTGAACGAGCTCTAAAAAAATTGAGAGATTCTCTGGCAGGCAGGGAAATTGACGATATGGATGAAGAAACAGAAGTTTCCGTATCTGAAGAAGACTATCGTTTTTCTGAAAAACAGGTTCTTATTTTACATCTTAAGGATACCTATGAAAACGATCTGCATAATGATCGGATTTCTGATGATTGGATAGGTAATGGCTATCAATTAATGGCCTGGCATTATGGTAAAGTTTTAGGACGTTACTTTAATAATCCGGATGAAATTAATCCCATGGTCAAGACTCTGAGACTTGCGACTAATGTTGTTTTTATCGGCCTGGTTGCTGCGATGTTATTGTTGCTGGTCATGGCCAGCAGAGCTAAAAGAAATCCTGTATTTTGGCTGTTGATTCTGGTGCCTATGGCTCTGCCTGTGTTCTTTATTATTGATTATGCGGCCTGGTTATGGTGGTATGGTCATACTTTAAATGATATGGGGGCTTTTGCTGTCAAACCCTTTATGCCTACTGTCTTTGGTGAAGGAAAAGTGGCCCAGTTTGCCACCTTCTCCTATCCTGATATTGGATTTGGCTTAATGATGCTTAATTCAGTCGTACTGGCTGCTATGGCTTTAATACGTCGTAATGAATCTGTATAGCATATAACTCATGTTTCAAATGTTTGCAAGGGGTCGGAGTCTCTGCCCCCTTAACTCCTTATTACAATTAATAAGATTCTTTTTATCACTTTTCACTAAAGATTTTCAGCTGACGATGTTATTACGATTTTTTACTGTTTTTTTTATTTGTTTCTCATTCAGCTTTTTGCTCCGGGCAAATACGCTGGAAACAAGTCCTTATCCACCTCTGCAGCCTTTAGTTGATAAGGTTAAACGGGGTGAAACTTTTATTATACCTCCAGGTACTTATTCAGGCCCTGTTTTTGTAGAGCAGGCTATTACTCTGGATGGTCAGGGAAAAGTGACCATTACTTCTAATGGTAAAGGCTCTGTTATTATTCTGGATACCGATGGCGCGGTGCTTAAGAATCTTCATTTAACCAATTCTGGCGACCATCATAATGATCTTGATTCCGGTGTTCAGGTGCGGGGTAATTTTAATGTGATTACAGATAATGTCATTGATGACTGCCTGTTTGGTGTCGATCTGCAGCAGTCAGAAAATAATATTGTCAGACGCAACCGCATTAGTTCAAAAGATGAAGAGCTTGGCATGCGGGGTGACGCTATTCGTTTGTGGTATAGTTTTAATAATAAAATTATTGCTAATACCATCACCAATACCCGTGATATGGTGGTCTGGTACTCAAAAAATAATGTTATAAAGGATAATAACACAACAGACGGGCGTTATGGCCTGCACTTTATGTATTCTCAGTATAATCTGGTTGAAAATAATAGTTATAAAAATAATTCTGTCGGCATCTTTTTAATGTATAGCGATGGTGTAAAGTTAATCAATAATACCATTTCTCATGCCACCGGTGCTGCGGGTGTGGGTATCGGTTTTAAAGAAACTTCTGATATTGTTGTAGATGATAATAAAGTCCTCTTCAGTTCCATTGGTATCTCTATTGATGTTTCTCCTTACCAGCCTGATACACTGAATCATTTTAATAATAATCTTATTGCTTTTAACGGTGTTGGTATGCGCTTTTTCTCCAACTGGAAAAATAATATTTTTAAAAATAATCATTTTAAAGCCAATATTACTCAGATTATGGTGATGGGCGGCAAGACAGCCAATCGAAATCTGTGGGAAGGTAATTATTGGGATGATTATGAAGGTTTTGATCTGGATCATGATGGAATAGGAGATACTCCTCATGAAATTTATGCCTATTCTGATCGTATCTGGCAGGATGTTTCCGGTGCTCAATTTTTTAAAGGTTCAGCCATGCTGGAACTGATAGATTTTCTGGAACGACTGGCACCTTTTAGT
>DAOVUE010000108.1 GCA_030632745.1 Pseudomonadota bacterium
ACAACCAGTGAACTGGACAAAATATGTCATGATTATATTGTCAATGAACAACAGGCTATTCCAGCACCTCTGGATTATCATGGTTTTCCCAAATCCATCTGCACCTCAGTCAACAACCAGATCTGCCATGGTATTCCCGGTGAAAAAAAGTTGAAATCCGGTGATATTATCAATATTGATATTACTGTTATTAAAGAGGGTTATCATGGAGATACCAGTAAAATGTTTTTAATGGGTAAAGCGTCTATTATGGCACAACGATTGTGTCGTATTAGTCAGGAATGCCTGCTGACGGGTATAAAAATGGTTAAACCCGGCATTCATCTGGGTGATATAGGCCACGCTATTGCACAACATGCACAAAAACAAAATTTTTCCGTCGTCAAGGAATATTGCGGTCATGGTATTGGTGTCAATTTTCATGAAGATCCTCAGGTTCTTCATTATGGAAAACCGGGTACCAAAGAAGTCTTACAGGAAGGCATGACTTTTACTATTGAACCCATGATTAATGCCGGAAAGCGCCACATTCGAGTGCTTCCGGACAAATGGACTGTAGTGACTAAAGATCGCAGTTTATCTGCTCAATGGGAGCATACTATTTTAGTAACCTCAGATGGTTACGAAGTGTTAACCCTGCGTCAGGAAGAAAAAACTGCACATGAAACCCTGCATAGGGGAGAAATTTAAATGGAATCTCCAGCACCGTCTTCAAGCGATTTTTTATTCGATATTCAGGCTCTAAAACAAGAACTGGAGCAGCTGTCGGGTAAAAATAAGTCCCCGTTACTACCACTAAAGCAAGCTGTGAAGTCAATATCTGAAACACAGATAATACAATTTCAGGATAAGCAGTCAGTTATCCATTTGATTCATGCCCGCTCACAGGCTATTGATATTATATTGAGCCTGGCATGGTCATATTTTCATCTGGATGAACATGCTGCTCTGCTGGCTGTCGGCGGATATGGGCGTGGTGAATTACATCCCTATAGTGATGTTGACTTATTGTTATTACTTGATACAGAACATGATCTTGATCTTCAATCTGCACAAGAGCCCGACAAAGAATCACAATTCAGCAAAGATCTGCATAGTTTTATCGCCTTACTCTGGGATATTGGTCTGGAGATTGGTCATAGCGTAAGAACCGTTGATGAATGCATACAGGAAGCGAAAAATGATATTACTATTATCAGCAACCTAATGGAATCACGCCTTATTACAGGCGACTTATCACTCTATGAACAACTTTCCTGGCAGTTAAGCCCGGAGCATATCTGGCCCACTAAAGACTTTACCCGGGCTAAAATTGAAGAAAAAAATAAACGTTATCTCAAATTCAATGAAACAGCTTACAATCTGGAGCCTAATATTAAAGAAGGCCCCGGAGGTTTGCGGGATATACAAATTATCGGCTGGGTTGCAAAACGTCATTTTAACGTTGAAAGCCTTAAAGAACTGGTAGGACACAATTTTCTTACCCCGCAGGAATATGAGCAGCTGGAGCACGGGCAAAATTTTCTATGGAAAATTCGCTTTGCACTACATGTACTGTGCGAACGCCATGAAGAACGTTTATTATTCGATTACCAGAGAGAACTGGCTGAGCAATTCGGCTATACCGATTGTGAAGGTAAACTGGCAGTTGAATGTTTTATGGCTGAATATTATCAGACGGTTATGGAATTAGAACGTCTGAATGAAATGTTATTGCAATATTTTCAGGAAACATTGATTTACAATGACTCAAATTCTACACCACAGAAAATCAATCGCCGTTTCATTAATTATAAGGGCTATATTGCTGCTGCCAATCAGAATATTTTTAAAAATTATCCTTTTGCCCTGTTGGAAATATTCCTTCTACTGTGTCAGGATCCGCAGCTCAAGGGGGTTCGGGCCAGTACCATTCGCTTAATCCGCGCACATAGTTACCTGATTGATAGTACCTTCCGCAATGACATGCGCTGCCGTGCTCTGTTTATGGAGATTATGCGTCAGCCCTTCGGCATCACACATGAAATGCGTCGCATGAATCGCTATGGAGTGCTGGCTGCATACATCCCTGCATTTAAACAAATTGTGGGTCAAATGCAGCACGACTTATACCATGCCTATACGGTTGATGAGCATACCCTGAAAGTACTGCGTAATGCACGCCGGTTATTTGTTGTACATCACGCAGAAGAATTACCCTTAGCCAGTCAAATAGCTCAACATTTAGCAAAACCGGAATTATTATACCTGGCGGCACTTTTTCATGATATCGGTAAGGGACGGGGTGGCCGGCATGAAACACTGGGAGCCTATGATGCGGAACAATTCTGTCAGCAGCATGATTTGAGTCACACGGATACCCGACTGGTTACCTGGCTGGTCAAAAACCATTTAATTATGTCCATGACGGCACAACGTAAAGACATCAATGATCCCGGAGTGATACATGAATTTGCTCTACTGGTCGGTGATATCAATCATCTTGATTATCTCTATCTTCTCACCGTGTCTGATATTCGGGCGACCAGCCCCAAGATCTGGAATAGCTGGAAAGACTCATTATTAATACAATTATACCGCTTTACCAAATCAGCCTTAAATAAAGGTTTAGAGAATCCTCTGCAGCAGGAGGAAATCATGCGCAATTTCAAAACCAGAGCCTTAGAGGCTTTAATTGCCGATAATTACTCTGAAAAAGATATTATGCTGCTTTGGGATGCATTGCCTGCTGAATATTTCATCAAATTTCAGGCCGAAGAAATCGTCTGGCAAACACAGGCCATTCTCGACTCCCCGGCTAATAATTCCAGTGAAAAGGAGAAGGAAAAGAATAAAGCAACAATTATTATCAGAACAGATGAGCAGCGCGGCGGTACAGAAATATTTATCCATACAAAATCAAACGAGTGTGTATTTGCTTTAGTAACCTCTGCACTATCACAATTAGTACTCGATGTTATTGAAGCCCAGACTATTACCTCCAGCACCGGCTACGACTACCATACTTATTTTATTTTAGAAGAAAACGGCAGCATAGTTTCCGATCCAGATCGTATCAACAGTATTAAATCAACTCTGGAAGAAAAATTGTTACAAAATGATTTTTCTCTGCCCAGTAATTCACAACGTTTAAGCCGCAGTCAAAAACAATTTTCACTTAAAACCACAGTGCAGTTTGATGAAGATCTGGAAAATAATCAAACCATTATGACCATAAAAGCATCTAATCGTCCTGCGTTGCTATCCCACGTTGGACAGGCTCTAATTGAATGTAAGGTATTTCTGGAAAATGCCAAAATTTCAACCTTTGGAGAAAAAGTTGAAGATGTTTTTGTCATCAAAGATGAACATCATCAGATCATTACTGATATAAAGAAACAGGAAAAAATACGCCAGGCCATTATCCGCTTAGTTGATGAAATTGATTAAAAGTATAAAGTTGCAATACTTACGACTTTATACTTTTTCTTTATTTATATAGGCTTATATCTTTAACTTCGCCATGCGTTTGGTTGCTTCAATCACATTATCTCTATGTCCAAAAGCACTAAAACGAACATAACCTTCTCCGGCAGGACCAAAACCGGCACCGGGAGTTGTTACGATATGCGCATTGTCCAGAATGTAGCTGAAAGCCTGCCATGAGTCCATAGACTCAATTTTTACCCAGATATAGGGGGCATTTTTACCGCCATAGGTTGTAAAACCGTACTCATCTAATGCAGACTTAATGATACGTGCATTTTCCATGTAATAATCAACCAGTTCACGCATCTCAGCCATACCCTGATCATTTAATACATTAATCGTTGCTGTTTGAATGATATTAGAGGCGCCATTAAAAATAGTAGTCATAATACGATTCCAGTCACCATGTACTGAACTACCGTCATCAAATTTTAATGCTTTGGGAACGATGGTCCAGCCCAGACGAACACCGGTATATCCAAAAGGCTTAGAAAATGAACACACTTCAATGGCTACTTCTTTAGCCCCTTCAATTTCATAAATAGACTTTGGTAAATCAGGATCGCTGATAAATTCAGCATAGGCGGCATCAAAGATAATAATAGAACCATTTTGTTTTGCAAAATTAACCAATTGTGTTAATTGCTCTTTAGTCGCCACGGCTCCGGTGGGATTATTAGGAGAACAAAAATAAATAATATCTGCTTTTTCCAGCGTAGGGAAAAAACCATTTTCTGCCGTACACTTCATATAAACAATATTATCAAACTGGTCGTTATGTTTATTATATTCGCCCGTTTGCCCCATAATCACACTACTATCCACATAAACGGGATAGGAAGGATCCTGTACCGCTATAGTGACATCTTCACCAAACAGCATTTGCAGTCGTCCGGTATCACATTTGGCTCCATCAGAGACAAACACTTCATCCGCATCCA
This sequence comes from Pseudomonadota bacterium, assembly GCA_030632745.1. GTDB lineage: Bacteria > Pseudomonadota > Gammaproteobacteria > GRL18 > GRL18 > GRL18. Next base: position 4,410 of record DAOVUE010000108.1, read on the forward strand.
CTAATCCGCCGCTGTACATCTTTTCAGCTATTTTTTCCCTTAACGCAGTCATACCCTGTTCATCACCATAACCGGTATAACCTTCCACTGTCGCCATGCTGTCCGCTGCATCTTTTAAAGCCTTAACCACACTGGGCTGCAATGGCTCAGTGGTATTACCAATCCCCAGACTAATAATGTCTGCCTGTGGATTGTTTGCCATAAATTCATTTTTTCTGCGGTTAATCTCAGGAAAAAGATAACCCGCCTGTAATTTTGCAAAATTTTTATTTCTTTGTACCATTTTTTTTCCTAACCTAAATAGTTAATTACTTAAAAGTTAATTACTTAAAAGTCTGAAGCTGTTCAAAATCTAAAGTGATAAAATAATCGTCCAATGTCTCAGCTCGACGAATTTGTAAAATACTATTATCTTCACGCAGTAAAAGCTCGGCCGAGCGTAATTTGCCATTATAATTAAATCCCATTGAATGGCCATGGGCCCCTGCATCATGAATGGCAAGAGTATCCCCTTCCAAGATTTCAGGCAGTTGTCGATCAATGGCAAATTTATCATTATTTTCGCATAATGAACCGGTGACATCATAACAATGATCTTCAGTCTGATTTTCTTTACCCATTACACTAATATGATGATAGGCGCCATACAAGGCCGGGCGCATTAAATTAGCCATGGTTGCATTAGTACCGACATAATCCTTATAGGTATATTTCATGTGGATCACATCGGTGATCAGATAACCATAGGGTCCGGCAATCACTCTCCCGCATTCCATATAAATTTTTAACGGGTCAAGATCATTGGCCACAATTAATTTCTCATATTCCTGCATCACCTGCTGTGCGACATAGTCATAATCTACCGCCTGTTGGTCGGGCAGATAAGGCACACCAATACCACCGCCTAAATTAACAAATTCCAGCTTAATACCGAGTTGTTGTTTAAGTTCTACTGCCAGTTCAAATAACATGGTTGCTGTTTCAACAAAAAAGTCCGGATTTAATTCATTGGAGATAATCATAGTATGCAGGCCAAAGCGCTTTACACCCTTTTCCTGACATAATTTATAGCCGGCAAATAATTGCTCACGGGTAAAACCATATTTCGCTTCTTTAGGATCACCGATAATTGCATTGCCTTCCCTTAAGGGACCGGGATTATAACGAAAACAAAGCAATTCGGGTAAACCACCCTGTGCCTGCAGAGTTTGTTCCAGATAGTCTATATGACGAATATCATCCAGATTAATAATGGCGCCTAGTTCATGCGCTTTAAAGTATTCTTTCTGCTCTGTATCATTAGAGGTGAACATAATATTTTCACCTAGTACGCCGATTTGTTCGGATAAAAGCAGTTCAGCCAGTGATGAACAATCTGAACCAAAACCCTCTTCAGTTAATATTTTCATAATAAAGGGATTAGGCGTTGCCTTAACGGCAAAATACTCTTTAAATCCAGGAAAAATACTGAAAGCCTGTTTAAATTTTCGGGCATGTTCCCGCAAGCCTTTTTCATCATACAAATAAAAAGGAGTGGGATAAGTTGTTTTAATATCAGCGAGTTGCTGTGCTGTAAAAGGTAAGTTTTTTTTCATATAGGATGTTAAGGTTTATGGGTTTATGGGTTTATGGGTTTATGGGTTTATGGGTTTATGGGTTTATGGGTTAATGGGTTAATGGGTTAATGGGTTAATGGGTTAATGGGTTAATGGGTTAATGGGTTAATGGGTTAATGGGTTAATGGGTAA
>DAOVUE010000006.1 GCA_030632745.1 Pseudomonadota bacterium
CAGCCATAAAGAAAGTAGATTCTAAAACTAAATCGAGTCTGGTGAATTTTATACGAACATCAAGTAAGCCGAAAATTTCTAATAATAAATTGCTTCAATTACCCCAAATGTGGCAGCACCAGTCGGGTAGTTGATCTAGCGTAGCTCTGGCACGTTTTCTAATTAAGCCAATCTTTATCCGGTATTTCTCATACCACCGGCAATTGCATTAATTGAGCATAACAGAGGACGTAACCAGATACTTTGTTCTGCAGTGCTTAAAGCATCATTACGATAACGTTTTAACAGCGTCAGCTGAATATGCACCAGTGTATCAAGATAAGCCTGTCGGGGCCCTAATGACAGATTGATTTCAGGATTCTGCTCTAATAATTCATTAATTTCTGCCACTTTAAAGATGCTTTCAACAGTGAGCAGATATTCGCTGTTAATCATCGCATAGATCCTGTCCCCAGTTTGCTTATCCTTGCATAATAAAGCATATTCTTTGGCAATATCCATATCGGCTTTATAGAGTGCCATCTGGGTATTGTCCAGCAAAGTATTAAAATAAGGCCATGTGGTATACATTTTTCTGAGTTGTTTCAGATTACCTTCATGCTGTTTAATATACTCATTCAATGCTGTACCAATTCCATACCAGGCGGGCAGGGTATGACGAGACTGTGCCCAGCCAAACACCCAGCCGATAGCTCTGACAGATGATTTGGAGCGATTGCCGGTTTTTCTATGGGATGGGCGTGAACCGATGTTCATTAGACCAATTTCATTGACCGGAGTGGCTTCATAAAAATAGTCCAGAAAGCCAGGCGTATTATCAGTTAAGGTTCGATAATGATTTTCACCCGTTTTTGCCAGTAGAGACATAGTGTCCAGATGTTTTATATCATCATCACGCTCAGCTTTTACCAGACAGCTGCTGGACTTCATCAGACCACTAATGCCCATAATTAACTCATAAACTGCAGTTTCGCTATTGCTGTATTTATTGGAGAGTACTTCACCCTGTTCTGTGAATTTTATTTGTCCATGTACTGTACCAAAAGGCTGAGCCACAATGGCTTCATGGGTGGGGCCTCCACCACGACCTATAGTTCCGCCACGACCATGAAAAAGACGAATATCAATGCCCTTTTCTTTGGCCAGTTTAGTAATTCGTCTTTGAGCACCATAAAGATTCCAGCTGGAGGCTAAAATACCACCATCTTTGCAGGAATCCGAATAGCCCAGCATGACTTCCTGATGATTGCCTGAAGCTATTAAATATTGCTTATAAACTGCATTATTAAATAGCACTGACATCACGGGTTCAATATGTTCAAGATCTTCCACTGTTTCAAATAACGGGGATATGCTGATATAACAATAAGGATGACCTGTATTGTCTTTGCCTAACAAGCCGAATAGTCTGCACAGTAACATGACTTCCATGACATGGCTGGCTGTATGAGTCATGGAAATGACGTATTGCTTAAACAGCTTGTAACTGATTTCCTGGCGCAAACGCAATATCACATCAAAAACCTGGATGATATTGATAGTAGCTTCTGATAATGTTGCCTGATTTATCTGTGGTAACTCATCTTGATCGATCAGAGCGGAAAGTAATACCATTTTTTTGTTTTCATCCAGACTTTTATAATCAGAATCCAGATTCATGCACTGCAGTAACTCAGTAATGGCTGCTGTATGAAGTGTCGACTCCTGACGGATATCCATATGTTCCAGAAAAAATCCAAAGGTTTCTGTCAGGCGTAATAAATCTTTTAGTGGTCCAAATGCTATTTCACAATCATTGTGTGAGCATAGTGAATCCTGAATTAATTTCAGATCCTGATAAAATTCTTCTTCCTTTTTGTAACCACTATAATTAGGTTGCGGGTGATGATGTTTAATTTTGGCTTGAAGTTGTTCCAGGTAATAACATAATTTGCTGCGCATTATAAATAATTTACGACGATAGGGTTCGGTTGAAAAAAGATTTGGACGATCTTCAAAGAGATGTGGATAGGCTTTATTATCTATTTCCAATGATGTCATAAAGGCATTGGCGGGTGTACAAAAGGCAATGGAATGAGTTAATTGATGTGATAGTTTATCAACATCATGGATGTAGCGTTTGATGATTTCACGACTTTGATAACGAGCTGCTTTTTCTGTAATTTCTGCTGTAACAAACGGGTTGCCGTCACGATCTCCACCAATCCAGGAACCAAAATGTAAAAAAGTAGGTATGTTGAATTGCTCGGCTTTATCGGGATAAATATGCTGAATGGCTCTTTCCAGATAGGTATAAATAACAGGTACGGCATCAAATAATGATTCCCTGAAATAATATAAGCCATTTTTAACTTCATTAAGAACCTGAGGTTTTTCTGCACGGACCTCATCACTTTTCCATAGTATCTGAATTTCGTTTGTGAGCTCCCGGATCAGGCTTTGTTTTTGATATTTCCCCAGGCGCAGATCATCCAGATCATTGATAACAATAAAAATACGTCTTAAACATTCCAGAGTCGTTCTGCGTTTGGATTCTGTCGGGTGAGCAGTAAACACCGGCATATAGGATAGTTTATTGAGTAATGTCTGAAACTGTTCCGCAGAAATGTCTTCTTTTTGAAACTCTGTCAGTATTTTATTAAAAGAACCTTCCCACAGAGTATCTTTATTATTCGCCAGGTATCTACGTTCTTTATGCTGCTGAGTTTCTTCTATCACACTCATCAGATTAAAATAGATACTGAAGGCGTGAATCACCTGTTCAAGTGTTTGTGAGTCCAGTTGTTCAATCAGCTGCATGAGTTGCTGAAGTTTGCTCTCATCATGCGTATTTCTTAAGTCAATATAACCTGTTCTGAGCTCTTCAACAATTTCAAAAATGCGTTCATTAGTATGTTTTTTCAAAACATCACCCAGAATAGAACCAATGAGTTTTATTTTTGAATAGAGTTCATTGTTATTATACATAGCTAATTGCCTTAATCTAATTTTTGGATTCCGGTTCGAGAAGAGAAGCGGTTATGATAAATTATTCCTGAAATTATAGCACCTAAATTAAAGGGGTCAGTACCCTTTAATTGCTTTTTAGTGATATAATTCTTATTTATATCTAATTTTAGGGCAACATGATGCCTAGAAAACCACGATTTTTTTTACCTAATGTGCCAGTGCATATTATAATCCGGGGTAATAGCCGTAAGGCTATTTTTGCAGAAGTTTCTGATTATCAAATGTATCTTGCTTTGCTAAAAGAGGGCAGTGAAGCCTGTGAATCCAAAATTCATGCATATGTTCTGATGACTAATCATGTACATTTGTTGGTGAGTGCAAATCATCCTCAAAATCTATCAAAATTACCCCAATATGTCGGTAGAAAATATGTTCCTTTTTTTAATAAAAAATATAATTGTAGTGGGACATTATGGGAAGGGCGGTTTAAAGCGACAAGTATTGATGGTGACAGTTATCTATTGTCATGTTATCGTTATATTGAACTTAACCCGGTACGGGCTGGAATGGTAGAAAAAACAGAAGAGTATCTATGGTCAAGTTATGCTGCTAATGCACTGGGCGCAAGTGATTTATTAGTCAGTCCGCATCCCCTATATCTGGATTTAGGAGCTGATATTGAAGAGAGATTAAGGTATTATCGAGAAGGTTTTAATAATATGATGGAAAAAGATCTTATTGAAAAAATACGGGCATCGGTTCAAACTGGAACACCATTAGGAAATGAGAAATTTAGGGATGAAATTGAATCCTTACTTGGTGTAAAGGTTGGTCAGAATAAGAGGGGAAGACCGATAAAACATAAAAAAGGGATAAAAGGGTACTGACCCCTTTTAAACATATGCATATTGAGGGCAATATTATGGCAACAGCAACAGAACGTGTACCGGTATTGATGACCCCAGATGAGAAAAAAAGAGTAGTCTCTAAAGCAAAACAAGCAGGAGTGGCTATTGGTGAATATATCCGAAGAGCTATTGATGGATATAGACCTTCAGAAGACGAAAAAGCTTTAGAGGCTATGATAAAGCAAATGAATCAAGCTACAAAAAATGCCGGAAATTCAATCGATGATACGCTTAATTTTGTCAAAGCATCAAATAAACGCATTGAAGAAATGGAAGCAGCCTCTAAAAGAGGGCCTGCCTAATGGGAATAATGGATAAAATGTGGGATGGAATAACCCAGGTTATAAAAATGGATTCCAAAGTTGAAGGTTTATCTGAAACAGTTAAGGATCAACAAAAAAGAATAGAGGACTTAACTGCTCGTATTATTCGCCTGGAAACTGCATTAGAAATTGCTATGACCGCTCAAGGGTTGAAAAAACCAATTGATAAAAAATAATACGGAATTATGGTGAATTCGCCTATATTTTAAACAATATTAGTGATGTTGAATGGGAACTATCTGGATGGTTAGCCAAGTACTACTTCAGCCCTACTTAATGGTGGGTGATATAAGATTCGAACTTATGACCCTCGCCTTGTAAGGGCGATGCTCTGACCAGCTGAGCTAATCACCCACAGCGGTTAAGTGGTGCGTATTCTACCGAATTTAAAAAAAATTGCAAATAAAAAAATATCTTTTTGTAAAATTTATTAGATAATAATCAAATAAGTATTTTTTTCTGCAGAATTTGCCATAAAATAACACCTGAATATAAACTTTCATATATAAACACAATATTTTAACTATTCAAATAATAATCAAGGAATATAAATATGAACAAATTTATTGTAACAATGCTTTTACTTTTCCCTGCAGTTACCCTGGCACAGCAGGATATGATGGCTCAGATGCAGGAAATGTCACTTTGTATGCAGTCAATAGATCAGAAAGAGTTGAAAGCTCTTGAGAATGATTCAAATCAATTTAGTACAGAAATTAAGGAACTTTGTGATGCGGGTAAACATGACGAGGCTCAGGAAAAAGCGCTTAAGTTCAGCAGAAAAATGATGGATGCACCGGTATTGAAGACTATGCGCAAGTGCATGGAGAAATTGCCGGATTCTATGAAAGGGATGATGCCGAACATGGATCCTGAAGAAATTGTAAAAGATTACAGCAAACATAATGTTTGTGATGAAATATAATTTGCGGTAGTAATTTATCTCCCCTTAAAGGGGGATAAAGTATTTCAAAACATTATGATAAAACTCTTTGGCAGCTTTCTTATGCTCAAACTTCTTTCGGGTGAAAAGATTGACTGCAGTACTGTAGTATTCATCTACAGTATTTAGTACTGATAAAGAGGGTCAATACCTACCTGATTTTTAATTCTATGTAATATAAAATAAATGAAATTTAAGCCAAATTAGTTCATGTGGATTTTATTACTATAATTGCTATTGCAATAAGGGACTTGGCAGAAATTAAAGTACCAATATAACGCAGGATAAAAAATCAAGAGCTAGGCGTGGAAGCGCAGGAATATCCGTATCTTTCAAGGTTTCACAACGACGCTATTGTTTTTTTAGACAAGTTAGATTGGTACTTTAATAAATGCCAAGTCTCTAAGGATGTATTCCCGGACAGGATTTTGGTTCATGTCTGATTAATTAATACCAGACAGGCTTATCTTTATCAGAGCCTGCAGTTTTTTCTAATAAGGCTCTGATATTTGCAGCAATAATACGATAAGCAACATTTCCATAGAGTTTTTGTCTCCCTTCATTTAGTACAAAGGTAGGGCTGCCCTCAATTAACGCCTGTTTATTATCTGTAGTACAAGATGCCAGTGCGGCCATCGCTTCACCATTGACAAGTAATGCTTCAACAGAGGCTGCTGGAATCTTTAATTGTTCTGCATAGGACATCAGTACAGATTGCTTTGCAACATCCTGCACATCACGAAAGAAGCCTAAACGAATCAGCCAGTCCATTTGTTCAAGTAGTGTGTTTTCAGCATCATCCGATGTTATTTCGCCTCGCTGTTCCAGTAAACCAATTGCTTTTAGAAATTGATGACAGGATGCAGAGGAGCGAGGAAGATTTTTTAAACCAATTTCAGGGTGTATTTCAACATAAGGGAACATAGCATTGAGCTTATGCATCATTTTGTTGTAGCCCTGCAAACCACCTTTATCAGCCCAGTTTTTCTCCAGCATGGCATGCATATCAACAAAAAGTGGTGTATAGCGGTAATTAATGGCAATCTGATCAGAAAATTCTTTTTTCATCTCATCAATTTTTATCTTGGCAGAATATCCCCAGATACAAAGGACATCAGAATAATACTCAATTGCAAGGCCCATTTATTTTTCCTGTATAGTTATAATTTAGAAAAGAAATTATATTTTAAATACCACTAACCACTGCTTCACCCTTTACCGTGTCCCAAACACAACTATAGTTTTTCCTTTGACATGAATTAAGTGTTGATGGGCAAGATTTTTTAACACCCGGCCAGCCATTTCACGTGAACAACTGACAATTTTGCCAATTTCCAGCCGTGTAATTTTAATCTGCATACCATCAGGATGGGTCATTGCATCAGGTTCTTTTGCCAGATCCAGTAAAGTGTGAGCAATACGACCGGTAACATCCAGAAAGGCTAAATCGCTGACCTTTTGGCTGGTTTTGCGTAAACGATCAGATATTTGGGTGGCTATTTCAAATAAAATAGCGGGTAATTCCTGACGCAGGCTATTAAACTTGGTATATGATATTTCAGCAATGACACAATCAGTTTTTGCCTTAACCCAGGCGCTTCGATTGGATGGTTGAGAAAACAATCCCATTTCGCCGAAAAAATCTCCGGCATTGAGATAATCAAGTACGATTTCATGATCATCAAAATCTTCTAATAATACCGATACAGATCCTTTAACAACATAATATAGTGTGTCTGACTCAGCACCTGCCTGAATAATTGTTTTTTTAGCGGGATACTTATGGGTATGACAATGGCTTAAAAAGCTTGTAATTGCAGGATTTTCTTCTATTAAGTGTACAATTGACATTATATTCTATTTTCCCAGGATTAGTTATTTAGTTTCTTTCGTAAGATAAGATGCTAAAGAGCTCTTTAATACACTAGAATAGCAGAATAGCAGGAAAAATAAAATCTGATCTGTTTTTTAATGATAATTTTATTATTTTAAATAAACATAAGGTAAAAAAGATAAAGGTTAAATTAATGCAAGCAAAAATAAAATGGGTTGAAGATATGATGTTTATGGGGCAGTCAGGCAGTGGACATGCTGTTGTAATGGATGGTCCGCCCGACTTAGGGGGTAAAAATATGGGTATCCGTCCTATGGAAATGATGTTAATGGGCCTGGGAGGATGTACAGCGTTTGATGTTATGTTAATTTTGAAACGTTCCCGTCAGGGAGTAACAGATTGCGTGGCAGAACTCAATGCTGAACGTGCGGAAACTGATCCCAAAGTCTTTACTAAAATTCATATTCATTTTATTGTAACAGGCAGAGAATTAAAAGAAAAAATGGTTAAACGGGCAGTAGAATTATCAGCAACAAAATATTGCTCAGCTTCAATTATGCTCGCTCAAACTGTCGACATCACTCATGATTATGAAATAATTCAAATCCTGTAGAGACGTTGCATGCAACGTCTTCATATTATTCTGGAAAACAGGACGTTTTCTAGAAAAGTCTTGCCCGTATCAGTTGTTCCTTCTCAGCCTGAGTAAGAATAATAGGATTGGTTTGCATACTGCCGGGACTGATATTCTCAACCAGGCGTGGAATATCATTCTCCGTTACGCCATAAGCGGATAAGGGCTCCAGAGACATTATTCTGCTCCAGTTTGTGAGTAATGACAGTAACTGACCCCTGGCCTGTGTATCATCTAATTGATTGTTATTGCAGAGCAGGCGACCCAGATGAGCATAGCGTTGCAAACCCTGATTTTCAGGTTCACGTTCAAGCATAGCATGGATATTGATTTTTGTGGCTTCGGCAAGCACAGTACCACACGCCACACCATGTGGAATGGGGAAAAAAGCTCCTAAGGGTGATGCCAGTCCATGTACACTGCCCAGACCAACCTGAGCCAGAGTCATTCCTGAAATCAGAGCGGCATAAGCCATATTGGCTCGTGCCTGACTTATTCTTTGCACATCAGTCTCCATATCTGCCTGATACCAGGGTAATAGGCTGTCACGCAGCAACTCTATAGCACCCAGAGCTAATGCATCAGTAAATGGATTGGCTTTAGTGGACAGGTAGGATTCCATTAATTGAGTCAGGGCGTCCATACCATTGGCGGCAATTAAGGCTTTAGGGCAGCTTGCCAGTAAGTCGGGATCAATAATGGCATATTGAGGAATTAACTGCTCATCACGAAATGACTTTTTGAATCCCTGCTCTCCGATGCGGCTTAATACTGAATTCTTAGTGGCTTCGCTGCCGGTTCCTGCCGTTGTGGGTACTGCAATAAAGGCAATAGCCGGGCCGCTGTATTGTTTTCCTGCGCCGACACCTTCTAAATAATCCATAACAGAATGTCCGCCGGATAATAATCCGCTGACGGCTTTACCACTGTCAAGAGCACTGCCTCCGCCAATGGCAACGACACATTGTATTTTATTGGAGGAAAATTGCCTGACAGCTGTGTCAACAAATTCAGGTGTGGGCTCACCGCTGATGATGGTATGAAACCATTGAATCTGCTTCTGTTCGAGTTGTAAAATTAAATCATTCCAATACTGGCTTTGGTAAAAAGACTGTCGGCCGGTAATCAATAAAACTGTGTGTCCGTATTGAGCTATTTTGTCTGCCAGACACTGAATACAACCGGGGCCGAATTCAATACGGGGAAATAAAGAGAGACTAAAAGAATATTGAGGCATGGGGTTTCTGCTTTTATTGAAATTGATCGGCTGGCGCATTATTATATTAAGTCACTTATAATGTATTTTTGTTTCTACATATAATATTAAATATAACTTAAAAGAAGTATACTTAATAGTTCTGGAATAACAAATAAGCCATTAGCCAAACTTATAGTTATCCACCCTCTTATTTGGGTAATATATTACCCAAATAAGAGGGTGGATAACTATAAGTTCTTAAAGAGGAGGGATAGAGTTTTGAATATTTGTATCATTGGCGGTACTGGATTTGTCGGAACCCATCTGATTAATACTTTAGTCAGCCAGGGGCATTCAATTAAAGTTATAACCAGAAGACCTGAACGTCATCGACATTTAAAAACCTTACCGGCAGTTAAATTTTCAACTATTGATTTTTTCGGCAGTAAAATTCTGGAACGTCAGATTGATACCTATGATGTAGTGATTAATCTGGCTGGAATTTTGAATCCGTCAGGTCCGAATTCATTTGAGTTAGTGCATGAAAAAGTAGCGAGTCGAATTGCACAGGCCACACAGGCTGTAGGTACACCCAGACTATTGCACATGAGTGCTTTAAACGCTGATGAAACTGCCGCAAGCGAATACCTTCGCAGTAAAGGCAGAGCACAGAAAGCTGTACTGGCAACAGAAGGTCTAAATGTGACCAGCTTTTCACCGTCAGTTATTTTTGGTCCGCAGGATAGTTTTTTCAACCGCTTTTCACAACTGCTGAAAATAATGCCGGTGTTTTTCCCCCTGACCTGTGCCGGTACTCGTTTTGCTCCCATTTATGTGGGTGATGTTACAGATGCTTTCATCAACAGCATTGATAACCCGGATACCTATGGAAAAAATTATAATCTATGTGGACCGCAGTCTTATAGTCTTAAAGAATTAGTTAAATACACGGCACAGCAAATCGATAGTCATAGTCTCATAGTGCCTTTGAATCAATTCTTTTCTAAACCTGTGGCGATGTTTATGGGACTCTTTCCAGGGGCCCCGATTACACTGGATAATTATTATAGTATGAAGCAGGATAGTGTTTGCTCAGCAGCTGTTGATGAGGAATTAAATATTGAACCGCATAGTATTGAGAGTATTGTTCCACAATATTTATCAGGCAGGGACTTTGCCGGTCAAATGGATGATTTAAGAAAAAAATCCCAACGCTAAATAGAAACTGAGTTTAAAAAAGCAGAAAAAAGGTGAAAAATGTCAAACAGTATTAAGGGATCACAAACTGAAAAGAACTTATTAATTTCTTTTGCCGGTGAATCACAGGCGAGAAATCGATATACTTATTATGCAGGTATAGCTAAAAAAGAAGGCCTGGTACAGATTTCCGCTATATTTGAGGAAACTGCCAATCAGGAAAAAGAACATGCGAAACGTTTTTTTAAATTTCTTGAAGGTGGAGATGTGCAAATTACTGAATCATTTCCTGCTGGAAAGTTAGGCACAACACTGGAAAATTTAAGAGAGGCGGCGGCTGGTGAGGAGCATGAATGGACAGAAATGTACCCCGGTTTTGCAAAAGTAGCCCGGGATGAAGGTTTTGAAGACGTCGCATCTGCATTTGACGCTATTTCTATAGCGGAAAAACAACATGGTAAGCGATATAAGGATCTAGCCGATAACCTTGAGGCGGGCAAAGTATTCAAAAGAAATGGAAAAGTGGTCTGGCGCTGTCGAAATTGCGGTTATTTACATGAGTCCGATGTGGCTCCAGAACTTTGCCCCGCCTGTTTACATCCCCAGGCTCATTTTGAATTATTAGGTGAAAACTGGTAGCCGCAGACAGGCTCTATTCAAAGCAGCCTGAAAGTGTTATGCTGAAAACAATAATTAACTAATACAGTGCTCTAGATATGAATCCAAATTTTCTTGATTTTGAACAACCCATAGCGGAACTTGAAGCAAAAATTGAAGAGCTGCGTTATGTTGGAAAAGATACTGATCTCAACTTATCTGAAGAAATAGCGACCTTACAGGATAAAAGTAAAAGCTTAACTGAATCTATTTTTAAGGACTTATCTTCCTGGCAAATTTCTCAGTTGGCTCGTCATCCCTTACGCCCTTACAGTATGGATTACATCAATCTTATTTTTACTGATTTTGAAGAACTGCATGGCGACCGTGCTTATGCTGATGATTCTCCTATGGTGGGTGGTTTAGCCCGTCTTGACGGCATACCTGTTATGATTATAGGGCATCAGAAAGGTCGTGATACCGCTGAGAAAGTAAAACGTAATTTTGGTATGCCGCGTCCGGAAGGTTATCGTAAAGCTCTACGCTTAATGAAACTTGCTGAACGTTTTAAACTGCCCATTTTGACCTTCATTGATACACCGGGTGCTTATCCCGGGGTTGGCGCAGAGGAACGCGGTCAAAGTGAAGCGATTGCCCGCAACCTGATTGAAATGGCTGAATTAAAAGTACCTGTGATATGTACTGTGATAGGTGAAGGTGGCTCGGGCGGGGCATTAGCTATTGGTATTGGCGATCGAGTTAATATTCTACAATACAGTACCTATTCAGTTATTTCCCCGGAAGGCTGTGCGACGATTCTGTGGAAAAGTGCAGAAAAAGCGTCTGATGCGGCTGAAGCAATGGGTATCACTTCTGATAGTCTAAAAGAAAAGGGTTTAGTTGATCAAATAATTGAAGAACCCGTTGGCGGTGCTCATAGAGATCATGAAGCAATGGCTGCGAATTTAAAAAAATCTCTGCTGAAAACTTTAAACGAATTAACTGAAATTCCAGTAGATAATTTGTTAAATTCCCGCTACGAACGTTTAATGCAATGTGGAAATTTTACTGAAGCTTAAACCTAAATAAATCAGTTAAATCTACTGCGAAAGCCTACCAAAAGTAGGCTCCCTGAGGAGAA
>DAOVUE010000219.1 GCA_030632745.1 Pseudomonadota bacterium
ATGCTAAGGCTGATCATTTTTTTAAGTTTTATATTAATACTCAACCCAATAGCTGCCGGGCAGAAACAAGCCTCTCTGGTGGAAACAGCCCCTGTAAGCAGAGGTTCATTAACTTCTTATCAAACTTTTATCGGCACTTTGCATTATAGTGAAACCTCCATAGTGGCTTCTCAGGTAGCAGGCTTAGCACTAAAAGTTAACTTTGATACCACTGATCAGGTAGAAAAAGAACAAATTCTGGTGGAGCTGGATCATGAAATTCTGGATTCTAAAATCCAGGCTATCGAAGCCTCTATTAAAGAAATTCGTCTGCAGCTGGAAAAAATCAATAAAGATCTAAAGCGTTATACTCAGTTACTCAGACAAAAAAATGTCTCCCAGCAGCAATATGATGAAGTTTATTACAACAAAACAACTTTGGAGCAAAAGCATATAGCCTTACAGGCTCAATTAAATGTTTTAAGCATCGAGCGCCGACAACATTTAATTCGTGCCCCTTATAGCGGTTTCATTACAAAAAAGAATATCAGCCACGGGGAATGGGTTGATCAGGGAGGTGAAATAGCTGCTCTGATCAATCCCAGGCATATTTATGTCTTATTTGATATCCCCGCCAGCTTTGCCGCTCAGCTCAATTATGAACAAAGCATTGAAGTACAGATTAACCGCAAAAAATATTCCGCCACTATTGAAGGGCTGATTATTCAGGGTGATGCCAAAACCAGAACCCTGCCCCTTAAAATAAAACTGGATACAGTTGATAAATCACTCTTTGGCGGTTTGGATGCACAAATAAAATTACCTCACAGTAAGCATTCCAATAGCATCCTTGTCCCCCGGGATGCAGTGATTAAACGTTTTGGTCAGGATGTGGTGTTTACCATAATAGATGATAAAGTTAAGATGATACCGGTTGAGGTGAAATTGTATGATGGTTCTCAGGTTGCAGTTGAAGCAGAAGCAGACGAACTCAACAGCAGCATGCGGGTCATTATTAAAGGCAATGAACGAATTTTTCCTGACCAGGCTGTGAGAGAAAAATAAAATAATAAACTATGAATATTATTCAATTTTCACTGCAAAAACCGGTCACCGTTATAGTAGCTATTATTATGCTGCTGATGTTTGGTTTACTGGCACTACAACGCCTGCCGCAGCAATTAACTCCCAATGTAATAGAAGCAAAAATTTCTGTCGTCACAATGTGGCCTGGAGCATCACCCCGGGAAGTGGAACAGGAAATTATCAATGAACAGGAGCTGGTACTTAAAAACACTCCCGGCATCATCTCCTATGAGTCGAAATCCCAGGATAATATGGGCACGATTACACTGACCTTTAAAATTGGCGCAGACATCAATAAAGGTCTGCTGGATGTCAGTAATAAACTTACTGAAGTGGATAGTTATCCTGAAAATGTACTTAAACCCGTCATCAAAGCAACAGGTGAAAGTTCATCTCCTGTTATCTGGACCATGCTCAGAACTCTGGATGAAAATCCTAATAATATTGACACCTATAAAACCTATCTTAAAAATGAAGTCCGCGAACATTATGAGCGTATTCCTGGTGTAGCCGAGCTGTTTTTACTCAGCGGCACAGAGCAGCAGATGCAGGTCATCGTAGATTTTAAATCACTGGCTAAATATGGCTTGAGTATTGATGAAGTCATACACCAAATTCAACGCCATAATAATGATATTTCTGCGGGTTCTGTGGATATTGAACGACGTAATTATCGCATTCGCACCACTTCCCAGTTTCGTTCCCCGGAAGCCATTCGCGAGCTGATCATATTATCCAGCCAGGATAAAGAAGTACGTATCAAAGATATAGCCATGGTGGCCTATGGTTATGCTATGCCTCGTGCTATATCTATGGTTGATGGCGTAAAAGGACTTATTATTGGCGTTAAGCCGGTAAACGGGACTAATATTGTTGATCTGACTAATAATGTTGAAGCGATGATAGAAAAACTCAACACCGGTAAATTAAAACAGGATGGTTTACGTATTCAGTGGCTGCATGATAAGCGTGCCTATATTCAGGGATCAATTGATCTGGTGCAGCAGAATATTTTAATTGGTGGTGTTCTGGCTATTATTGTATTACTGCTTTTCCTGCGCTCATTATCTGCCACGGCAGTGGTGGCTTTATCCATCCCTATTTCAATCATCTCCACTTTTATTATTTTGCATTACATGCAGCGATCCTTAAATACTATTTCACTGGCAGGTATTTCTTTTTCTGTGGGTATGCTGGTGGATTCAGCTATTGTGGTACTGGAGAATATCGACCGGCATAAAAAAATGGGCAAACCTTATTTAACAGCCGCTTACGACGGTACCTCTGAAGTCTGGGGTGCTTTGATAGCTTCGGCACTGACTACTATTGCGGTATTCCTGCCCATTATTTTTCTGCACAATGAAGCCGGACAATTATTTAAAGATATAGCCATCGCCGTTACTGCAGCAGTCACCTTTTCACTGTTTGTGTCAATATCAGTGATTCCCATGTTATGGTATCAATTAATGCGTCTTCATCCGCATAAGAGCCATCAGCTTAAAAAGAGCCAGCACAAGGGTTTATTAGTGCGTTTTGGAGAAGCCGTTAACTACAGCATAATGTCACCTCTGAACTCTATCTTAAAATCACCCGTTAAACGCATTTTAACCGTAGTCATCTTATCAATGGCTTCAATAGCCAGCATCTATAGCTTATTTCCAAAAATGGAATATTTACCACAGGGTAACCGTAATCTGATCTTTAATATACTCATCCCGCCCCCTGGATTATCATACGCTGAAAAAAAATATATTGGAGAAACAATATATGCTCGTCTGAAACCCCATATGGGGGTAGAAAAAGACGGTTATCCAGCTATAGCAAGGACTTTTTATGTTGCCGGTGGCGATCTTATTATTTTTGGCGTCATCAGTGCAGATGATCGTCGGGTAGAAGTGTTTAAGTCATTACTGCAGCCCATTGCCAATGGTTTTCCCGGAGTTTTTGGTATTACCAAACAGGCCGGTGTTTTTGAACAGGGTCTCGGTAAGGGACGTACCATTGATGTTGATATTAGTGGTGAAAATATTGAAAAACTCGTTGCTGTGGGCGGTGCACTATTTGGAATACTGTCTAAAGAAATTGAGGGGGTACAAATCCGTCCCGTCCCCTCTATTGAATTATTATTCCCTGAGATTCGCTTTATCCCTGATGATGCCATGCTGAAACGTCAGGGAATGGATGCCTATTCTCTGGGCATTATCGCCGACGTACTGCTGCAGGGACGGAAAATCAGCGAATATAAGCTCGATGGGGTCAATAAAATTAATTTGATCCTTAAATCCAAAGACAGCGATACCCGGACACCTGAAGCAATCTATCACTCTCTGGTTGCAACACCCGGTGGTAAACTGATCAGTTTTAACAGCCTGGCGGAGCTGCAGCGTACCAACGGCATCAGTGAAATACGGCACTTGCAGGGCAAACGAACCATCACTCTAGAAGTCACTCCGCCCAAACAGTTTACCATCCAGGAAGGTATTGAGTTATTACAAAATAAGCTTATCCCTGAGCTTAAACAACAGGGCAAGTTAGATGGCGTTAAAATAGCCCTGAGCGGCACTTCTGACAAACTGCTTGAAACCATTGACTCCATGAAGTTTAACCTGCTGTTAGCCGTCATTATTACCTATTTATTAATGGCAGCCCTATTTGCTAATTTTATTTATCCTTTAATTATTCTTTTTACCCTGCCTTTAGCGGCCGCCGGAGGTTTTATAGGTCTGGCCATGGTCAATAAATTTTTAGCCTACCAGCCCCTGGACGTTCTCACCATGCTGGGTTTTGTTATTCTGGTGGGCATTGTAGTCAATAATGCCATTTTAATTGTACACCAGACTCTGAACCTGATTCGTAATGAAAATATGGACTCTCGCCAGGCTATTTATGAGGCCACTCAGAGCCGTTTACGTCCCATCTTTATGAGTTCTTTGACTTCCTTATTCGGTATGCTGCCGTTGATTATAATACCCGGCCCGGGCTCAGAATTTTATCGCGGTTTAGGCAGTGTCATTACCGGTGGACTGGCCTTTTCCACCCTGTTTACCTTATTTGTCATTCCATCCCTGCTGATGTTTGTTATTGGTATTGAGAAAAAAAGAAATCCAGGCTAAGCACTATTTAGAGGTACTTGCAAAACACCCTAACACGTCATTC
>DAOVUE010000381.1 GCA_030632745.1 Pseudomonadota bacterium
CAGGCCCAGATCTTTTTCAAATTTATCCGAGGCTGAAACCACCCTGGCATCAATCAGTACCTGCCTGGTAGGAGTGTCTATTTCTTCAATCAAGCCCCTTAATTGTGCAATATTCCGTGCCGTATCACGAACAATCAGTTTATTAGTTCGATCATCACCAACAATTGTTGCTCTTGAAGAAACATAAGATGCACCGTCATTGTCATCACCATCACCACCTGAAATATCACTCACCTGATTTTTACCGGCTTCTGCATCGCCGATTTTATCCAGTAATGCCACTACTGACGAGGCCGGTACAAATTGTAATTGAATAGTCTCTGTGACCAGTGGTAATAAGTCAGCAATTTGTTTTTTTGCTTCCAGATCCTGTTTTTCTATGGCTGCTAATTCTTCTGCGGGGGCGACACGCATCACATTGCCGTCTTCCCGCATGCCTAATCCTTTTGTCTTCAGAATAATATCAAGTGCCTGATCCCACGGAACATTTTTTAATCTCAAAGTAATACTGCCGCTCACCGTATCACTGGTTACCATGTTTTTACCGGTAAAATCAGCAATCAGCTGAAGCACAGCACGAACCTCAATATCCTGAAAGTTCAATGACAGTCTTTCTCCAGAGAAGCCAAACTTAGCTTTTTGCCTTGCCTGCTTTTGCTCCTTTGTCAGCCCTTTTATTTCAATAGTAAAAGTTTGACCGGTCTGATAACCCAAATGTTCAAATTCACCTTGAGTATCAACCACCATTTTAACATGAGAACCAGAGGCGAATGTATCAATAAATGAAACAGGAGTATTAAAATCTGTCACATCCAGACGACGTTCCAAATCGCCCGGCAAAGCCATATTATCAATATTAATCACCAGCTTTCCAAGTTCCTGCTTCATATTGATCGTTTCAGGCTGTTGAGCAAAACTCAGAATAATATTAGCCTCCCCGGCATCACCTAAACGGAAGTCAATATCTTTGACACTATTTCTATCTGCTGCATTCGCAGCAGCACGTCCGCTGCCGGCCGCTTCATTTAATGTAATGATAATATTATTGCCGTCAATTTTAGCGGCATAAGAGGTGAGAGAAACAAGATTAAGCACCACCCGGGTTCGCTCTCCTGAAGAAACTGCAGCAATACTGCGCACCAGTCCAATGCCTATAGTCTGACGTTTTTTTGCCAGTGATAGTACTGTTTCAGGCAGATCCAGAGCAATTCTGGACGGAGAATCAATAGTAAATATCCTGGGCTGGGGTGCTGCTTCAGTAAAGTGCAGAACAATCTGAACCTTATCCCCTGGAATAGATGCAAACGAAACATCTTCAAGCATATTACGCGCCTGTACAGCAGTGACAAGACACAGGAATAAGACCCCTATCATGGAGACTAACAACTGTTTAGTAATCATTTTTCTGTTCATAATATTCACTCTGATATTTTCCAGATCTTTTCGTTATAAAATCTTGAGATAATTTTTATGTTATCAATATTCTCTTATGTACTCAGCTATTCACTAATGGCAATAGCGGCATCCCTCTCTATCCATCCGCCTTTTCTATCGGACATCAGCTCAACCAGCATAACTTCTTCTTCTGAAATAGAAATAATTTTGCCATAATTTCTACCTATATAATGTCCTTCTGAAACCCGATGCAGTAAACCATCCGGATCTTTGATCAGCACCCATTCATTGTCATTCTGAGCCAGACTCCCCACCATCCTTAAACTGTCCAGTGAAAAATCCTCCAGTGGTTCTTTAGGTCGATGAGCATCGGGTTTAGGCCCACGATAAGGACCCGTAGTGACTTCAATGTCCACTACTGCCTTGAAAGGATCCCGAACTTCTCTGGCAGCATAAGCATAAGGAGGCTGAGTTATGAATTCAGGCAATGGTTCAACATGCCCTTTTTGAGTCTTGGTTGTACTTACATAGGCCTGCAAATCACTCATATCCTTATTAACACAGGCAGTAATTGACACTATTGCAATTAATAACAGGCTTGTTTTTATCCACATCATTTGTATCATCCAAATTAATATCTATTATAAAAGCTGAGGCTCCTATTATCAGCTGAAGGCTCCTATATAAGCTGAAGGCTCCTATACAAGCTGATGGCTCCTAACGTCTTTTCTTCTTTTTCTTCTTTCTGGTTGATGATATTTCATCCTGATCAAGATAACGATAGGTTTTTGCTACTAAAGTAATTGATAATTTTTTATCCATTTGCTGCTCAGAATCACTGCTTTTACCCTTAGTCTTGACCGGGATCATTCTTACATCATGGATTGTTACAATTCTCGCCAGTGCTGCAATACCCGTCGCAAAGCCGCCAAAATCATGATAGGTTCCTGTAACCTTAATATTAACCGGCAATTCAGCATAAAATTCTTTACGAATTTCTCCTGAGGGCTTAAAAAGACTAAATTCTAAATTATTACTTAAACCTGTTTGTGATATTTCTATCAGCAAGTCAGCCACTTCAGCTTTTTGTGGC
>DAOVUE010000277.1 GCA_030632745.1 Pseudomonadota bacterium
AGCGCGCCACCGCCTCGGCCTCGGTCATGCGTTTATCCACCAATCCCTTGGGTTTCCCCCGGTTGTGCTCTCGAAAAGCATTGACATCAGGTTCTTGCAGCAAAGGTGCAATGCCTTCTTGAAGAATTTTCATGTGTTACCTCCGGTTTTAATTGTGAATTCTTATAATTCTTTCAGACATAATCTCAATACACTGTAAAACAAGTTTTCTTATGTTTCTTGCAGCATCTCAAAAAGCGGTGGTGTGGGGGTTTGTAAACGGGCGCAGCCCGTTTACAAACCCCTACTTTTCCCGTTTCTTTGGGGAATTACTTTTTATCGACGAAAATCTACAATTACTTCGTTTACGCTGTACTCAATTTGTGGATAAAATCTCGGTTACTTTCAGCGCAGGTGCAAGTGTTCACCATTAATCAGGGATACACAAACCAATGAATGATAATAAACCATCAAATGAACATCTGGCATCATTTTTATACGACACAGAAAAACTTCAGACCATCAGTTCAGCCAATGTGATAAAGCAGGGTTTGCTGTATTTCAAAGAAAATCGTGTTACTGATATGGAATTTGATGATCAGCATTTATGGGCCTATGTTGAAGGCTCCAGAACGGATGAACCTTATTATGTAGAATTGCGACAGTCTGAAATCGATGCTGAGGGAAGAAGCAATCTTCACGTTCAGTGTAATTGTACTTCCAGTGCCGAACCCGTTTGTAAACATGCCATTGCCCTACTCTATCATTATGCTGAACTTTCTGATCAGGAAAATGGAGAGTTACAAACAGCTCAAGCCGCCGCTATTACAGAACGGGAAAAAAAAGGCCGAACAGAAGTTAATGTAAAGCATCTGTCAGGCAAGCCGGCTTTTGGTGAATGGGAAGCATCCTCTGTCGTTTCTACCACTCACAGACCACAACGCTATAAAATACATATTCGTTCAGTGACTGAACGCATGAATTATTGCAGCTGCCCTGACTATGCAAGCAATTTATTAGGTACCTGTAAGCATATTGAAGCCGTATTATATAAGCTTAAAAAATCGGCTAAAAAATCAGCATCAAAGGCAGCATTAGAAAAGCAGAAGATTGCTTTTGTCTATCTCTCCTGGAACGAACCCGAAGCCCCGAAAGTCAGGCTGTGGCGTAGTCCTTCGAGTTCTGACGAAGTGAATAAAATCCTCGATCAATATTTTAATGCCGCAGGTGAATTTAAAGCACAATTACCGGATGATTTCTTCCGTTTTAGTGATCAGGTCAATGCTCTGGATGATTTACTAATTGGTGAAGATGCCCGTCTTTATGTGCTTAAATTAATGGCGGAAATCAGTCATCAGGCAAAAGCAGTACAGATACAACAGCAAATAACACAGTCTAATGGAGTATTACCTCATATCAGAGCACGACTTTATCCTTATCAGGTTGAAGGCGTAGCATTTTTAGCCTCCCGGGGCAGAGCCTTACTGGCAGATGATATGGGACTGGGTAAAACCTTACAGGCCATCACCGCAGCGGCCTGGTTAAAAGACAATGCTGCAATTACGACGGTACTAATTATTTGTCCTGCTTCATTAAAACATCAATGGGCACGGGAAATTGAAAAATTCACCGCTATGGATGCCCAGGTGATCCAGGGTGGCCCCGATGTCCGCCATGTGCAATATCGCAATAAAAAAACCTTCCTTATTGTTAATTATGAACTGGTGATGCGTGATTTATCACTCATTAATGAGATTGTCAGACCCGATTTAATTATTCTCGATGAAGCTCAACGGATTAAAAACTGGCGTACAAAAATTGCTTCTACCATAAAATTAATCAATTCCCGTTATGCCTTTATTCTGACCGGCACCCCCATGGAAAATCGTCTGGAAGACTTATACAGTTTATTGCAGGTCGTCGATCCTAACATCTTAGGACCATTATGGCGTTATATGATTGATTATCATATTACAGATGACAGAGATAAAGTATTAGGTTATCGCAATCTGTCAAAGCTGAGACAAACAATTGCTCCTGTGCTGTTGCGTCGGGAACGCAGCCTGGTGCGGGATCAATTACCGGATAGAACACAGATCCGTTTAGACGTGCCGTTAACCGATGTGCAGAGAGAATTACATAATACGGCCATGTCTGCCGCTGCCGCTCTGGCGGATATTGCTAAAAGAAGACCTTTAACTCCTTCAGAATCTAATCGATTAATGGCCAGTTTACAACAGGCTCGAATGGCCTGTGATGCGGCCGGTTTAGTTGATAAAGAAAGTATCGGCTCTCCTAAGCTGGATGAAGTTTCCAGTTTACTGGAAGATATCTGTATTGAAAATGGTCAGAAAGTAGTCATTTTTTCCCAATGGGAGCGTATGACTGCAATGACTGAAACTGTGGTTAAAAAACTGAATCTGGGTTGTGTACGCCTGCATGGTGGAGTCCCCACAGCCAAACGAGGTGATTTAATTGAACGCTTTAGTGAAGATGATGCAGTCAGCGTGTTTATCTCTACTGATGCCGGATCAACAGGTCTGAATTTACAATGTGCTACAGTGCTTATTAATTTAGATGTGCCCTGGAATCCTGCCGTACTGGAACAACGTAATGCCCGAATTCATCGGCTGGGGCAAAAAGAAAAAGTTCAGATCATCCTGATGGTTTCAGAAGATTCTTATGAAGAAAAAGTCTTAGGTTTATTACAAAATAAACAAAACTTATTTGATAATGTGATTGAGCCGGATGCTACGGAAGATGTGGTTGGTATTAATAAGAAAATGCTGGCAACAATTATAGAAGATTTAGGTGAAGCAAAAGAAAAGACAGCAGCTGAGAATATACTACAGGAACCCTTAGCAGAATCAACAGCGGAAGTTTCGCATAAAGCGGTTTCAATCTCTGCCACGCAAAGCTCTGAGCTGGATACTCATCAACTGGCTTTGCAAGATGATGCAGTCAATCAGTGTATTATTAAAATACAGGAAAATCTAGGCGGCAGGCTGGAAAAAATAACCGGTAGTGATGGCGGCTTTCTGGTGGTGGTTGATGCTCTGGATAATAATGATGAAGAACTGGCAGAAACTCTTTCGCAGGAAATTCCAGTGGTGATTATCGATCATCGAACCATGAAAGGTTTATTGCGACTGGGTCAGAGCTCTCCTATTGCCAATGCAACAACATTATTTGATGTTAATGAAGTTGAAACATTAAAACCAGTAGAGTCACCACTGCTTGAATTATCCAGACGTAAGCTTAAGTCAGCTGAAATACTCATTGAACAACAATGTTATGCGGATGCAATGGGTTTATTAGGTGTATCCATGCTCAATTGGATAGCCGGAAATGCCGGATTAAATCAAGCTCCGACACAGGATCAAGCTAGTGTCTGGCTTTATGGTGAAGCCATGCCGCAGGGTGTTGTTAATAATGAGCAGATCATGGCGATATTACGGGCCATGAGTTTAAGTCAGGCACAAACCATTCCTGATACACTCTTATATGAAGTATTAGAAGATGCTCGTTCATTAGTTAAGTAAAAACTTAATACCCGATATTGTGAATCCGCATATGAATTAACCGGGTATGCTGTTTATTGCAGTCAGGACGATCTTCTTCTGCATAAATTTTAAAGCCTATTTTTTTATAAAACGATAAGGCCGGAATATTGTCCTGATAACAGGATAAGTGAATTTCTTTAAGCTGTAGCTTTGCAAAACCAGTATTAATC
>DAOVUE010000331.1 GCA_030632745.1 Pseudomonadota bacterium
ATGGGTGATATTTTTGATTTTGATCAGACGGATCGATATGCCGTTATGGGCAATCCCATTAAGCATAGCAAATCCCCCCAAATCCATAGTACTTTTGCTCAGCAAACCGGGCAGAACATTGAATACACGGCCATCCATGTTGATGTAGGCGGCTTTGCTCAGGCAGTCAGCCATTTTCAGGGACATGGCGGTAAAGGCCTTAATGTAACAGTACCGTTTAAACTGGATGCCTGGAAGTTATCCGATACACTCAGCGAACGAGCCAGACGAGCAGGTGCAGTTAATACTCTTATTCTTAATGATGATGGTTCTATTCAGGGCGACAATACTGATGGTATGGGTCTGGTTAATGACATTATCGATAATCTCAACTGGCCAGTCGCACAACAGCGAATATTGATTTTAGGTGCTGGAGGAGCTTCCCGCGGTGTCATAGGCCCTATTTTAGATCAGCACCCGGCTTCACTGTTTATCGCCAACCGCACAGCATCCAAAGCAACAGAATTAGCTGATTTTTTCTCTGCTATGGCTGACACAAACAATATCAGCATTGCGGGCGGCGGCTATGAATCTCTTTCCGATCAACAATTTGATCTGGTCATCAATGCCACTGCAGCCAGCTTACACGGTGAAGTACCTCCCCTGCCGGATAATCTTTTGCCTTCAGACGGATGTTGTTATGACATGATGTATGCCAGTCAGGCAACTGCCTTTATGCAATGGGCCAGTCATCATGGTATTACTCATATTGCTGACGGGCTCGGTATGCTGGTGGGTCAGGCGGCTGAATCTTTTTTAATCTGGCGTGGTGTTAAACCCGATGTTAATCCTGTAATACAAAAAATTCGTCAATCAATATAAATTTTTAGCGGTTTTTCACAAAAACTCGACCTTTTATACCCTCAAGTTATCCCCTCAATGGGCACCGCGAGGTAAGGGACTTTAATAAATGCCAAGTCCCTAAGATCATAATATTTTTAAATGAACTTTACCTCTGCTCTTTGCCTCTACTATTTACCTTCACTATAGCTCTATCGGCCATTTGCTAATTATTTTAAGAAAAATGACCTGATGTTATTTTTATACAATAATTTCATGTTAAGATCAGGAGAAAATACTTGCAAAACGATGTCATTCTCGCAGTTTTTCAGATAGAGATAAAACTTGTTTCTTACTCTATTTTATCTTGTGTTAGCGAGAATCCATTTTTTAAGGGGCTTCTGTGGACTTTACACAAGCGATTGAGATAACTCCTAAAATATATTGGGTGGGCTCGTACCTTGATAATGATCCCTTCCAGTGTCATCCATATTTGATCGAAAATGGTAATGAATCCATCCTGATTGACCCTGGCTCAATGCTGGAATTTGAATCGCTGATAGCTAAAACCCGCAGGGTGACAGAATTAAAAAATATCAAATACATCATTCTTCATCATCAGGATCCCGACTTGTGTGCTGCAGTACCTGAAATTGAAAAGCTTATCGACAGAGATGATTTACAAATTGTAACTCATAGTCGTATGACGGTTTTAATTAAACACTATCTGACCACCTCTCCTTTTTATGTTATTGATCAAAATAATTTGAAGCTAGTGACTAATAGTGGATTTCGTCTTGATTTCATCACTACACCCTATTGTCACTCACCTGGTGCATTTGTCTCTTATGAGCCTAAAAACAAAATCCTGTTTTCAAGTGATATCTTTGGCGGATTAGAAGAATCATGGGAATTTTTCGCAACTAAAAACTATTTTGAGCAGGCCAAAGCATTTCATGCTTCGTATATGCCGGGCAGGGATATCTTCAATTATACACTGAGAAAAATTGAGCAGTTAGATATTGATTTAATTGCACCACAGCATGGCTCCATTATAAAAAAAGAGTTTATTCCCCAATTGATAGAGGATATGAAAAATCTGCAATGTGGTTTGTATATTGATAGAAAATATAATAATGAATTATTGAATGTCATCGAACAACTTGAACAAAGTCAGCAGGCATTAAAAAAACAACAACAGTTTCTGCAGGGTGTAGTTGATGGTTCAGCTGATCCCATGATGGTTATTAATCGTGATTACACAATTTCTCTGATGAATAATGCCGCAAAAAGCTCAATTCATTCCGCTTTTATTGCCGATATAAAAAACCCTAAATGTTATGAGGTTTCTCATCATCGTAATCAACCCTGTACTGGAAAAAATAATCCCTGTCCTTTGAAAATGGTAATTGAACAAAAACAAGTCGTTCAAGTGACTCACAATCATCCTTCAATAAATGGGGAAAGCCAGTTTGTTGAACTTTCTGCAAAACCATTACTGGATGATAAAGGCGAGGTCTATGCAATTATTGAATCAGCACATGATATTACTCTGCATCGCAAAAATCATCTTCAATTAAGTGAACAAAAGCAGGCCTCAGATTACAAAGCCAACCATGATCAATTAACGGGTTTGCCCACCAGAGCACTGCTATTAGATCGACTGCAGCAATCAATTAAACAGGCTAAACGGAATAACAATAAACTTGCCGTAATGTTTATCGATTTGGATAACTTTAAGCCCATTAACGATGCACTGGGACATCATGCCGGTGATACCGTTTTACAGGAAATCGCCCGGCGGCTGCAAAAAGTATTGCGGCAGGTTGATACCGTTGCACGCATAGGCGGAGATGAATTTATTATTGTGTTTAATTCATTAAAACAACATCAGGATATTATTGAAGTAGTTGATAAACTTATTCAGAGCATAAAAACGCCCATTAACATCCATGGAAAAAAAGCCAGTGTTACTTCCAGTATCGGGATCAGTATTTATCCGGATGATGGCTTAGAAACAGATGAGCTATTACAAAATGCCGATAGTGCTATGTACCAGGCCAAGGCAAGAGGTCGGGATAACTATCAGTTTTTTAAGCTAAATAACTTATGAAGAAAAAATACCTGACAAAAAAAATACTGTGTTATATACCTGTTATTCTCATGGTCATTATTTTATTAATTGATCTGACACTGATTTTAACAACTCACCTGAACTGGAATTCTTCCATGCAGAGGTATATTCCTCTCAACGATCATATTGACAAACTGAATACTGAGCTGGCTTTGGGACACCTATGGCTTGAAGAAGCTATTAGCGGTGATCAATC
>DAOVUE010000377.1 GCA_030632745.1 Pseudomonadota bacterium
CGGCAAATTTAACTCCAGTCAGTATGATGACCAGGGCCGCCATGGTTACCATAATACTACTACAACGCTTATAAACAGGAATTTCTTCCATAGAATAGATACTCTTTTTTATTGTCTAAAGATTTTGATAATGTGTCTTAGCTGAATTCGTATAATAATTTAATAGCCATAAAAATGATAGCGGTCATTTTTATGTTTGATAAGAGCTGTCAGCAAATATTGTTTGCCGCTGTCGCTTTGCAAACATGCATAAATTGCAAATAAGACCGAGGCACACAATATGTTTGATAGAGCCTTCAGCCAAATGAAATATTTTACTACAAACAAAGTGAATGACTTATAATGCTCCATTGAATAAAGTAATTATTTTATATTATCTGGAGTTAATGAGTGTTTTATACTGATCAATTTGATGTCATTGTTATCGGCGGAGGTCATGCTGGTACGGAAGCTGCTATGGCTGCCAGTCGCATGGGATCGAATACCTTGTTGATTTCTCATAATATTGAAACCCTGGGGCAGATGTCCTGTAATCCGGCCATTGGCGGTATTGGTAAAGGGCATCTGGTAAAGGAAATTGATGCTCTGGGTGGTTTGATGGCCAAAGCAACTGATAAGGGCGGTATCCAGTTTCGTCGTCTCAATGCCTCCAAAGGTCCGGCAGTCAGGGCAACACGGGCTCAGGCTGATAGAATTTTATATAAAGCAGCGGTACGATTTGCTTTAGAAAACCAGCCGAATTTGAAATTATTCCAGCAGGCTGTAACCGATCTGATATTTGAAAATGATCGGTTGGTCGGTGTTGAAACCGAAATGGGTCTTAAGTTTCGCGCCAAAACGGTGGTTTTAACAACGGGTACCTTTTTAGGCGGCTTAATCCATATTGGTCTGGAAAATTATCAGGGGGGGCGGGCAGGTGATCCGCCTGCAAATAAATTATCGCAACGCTTACGTGAATTGCCGTTTCGTGTTGATCGTCTTAAAACCGGTACTCCGCCACGCATAGACGGCCGCAGTATTGATTTTTCTGTATTGCAGGAGCAACCGGGAGATGTGCCTATTCCTACTTTTTCATTTTTAGGAAAAGCAGCTGATCATCCCCGCCAGATCAGCTGCTATATTACTCATACTAATGAAAAAACCCATGCTATTATTCGCTCGGGTTTTGCACGTTCGCCCATGTTTACGGGGGTTATTGAGGGTGTAGGGCCACGTTATTGTCCTTCCATTGAAGATAAAGTTAATCGTTTTTCTGATAAAAACTCACATCAGATTTTTGTTGAGCCGGAAGGTCTGACGACTCATGAAATATACCCCAATGGTATTTCTACCAGCCTGCCGTTTGATATTCAATTACAGTTTGTTCGCTCCATGAAAGGTTTTGAAAATGCATTTATTGTACGACCCGGCTATGCGATAGAATATGATTTCTTTGATCCCAGAGATTTAAAAGCCTCTCTGGAAACCAAATTTATTAATGGTTTATTTTTTGCGGGTCAGATAAACGGCACAACAGGTTATGAAGAGGCAGCTGCACAGGGATTGATTGCCGGATTGAATGCTGCTCTGCAGGTTCAGGGTAAAGATTCGTGGTCTCCCGGTCGGGACGAAGCCTATATTGGTGTTATGATAGATGACCTGATTACCTGCGGTACTCAGGAGCCGTACCGAATGTTTACCTCAAGGGCAGAATACCGCCTTGTATTACGGGAAGATAATGCCGATCTGCGTTTGACAGCAAAGGGTCGTGAACTGGGACTGGTTGATGATGAGCGCTGGCGCATATTTAGTGACAAAAAGGAACTAGTTGAGCGGGAAATTACACGCCTGAAAACAACTCGTATTAGTCCTGAAGCAATGACTGAAGAAGAAGCGCTGCGGGTATTAAAAAAACCTTTGAGCAAAGCAAGCAGTTTATATGATATACTCAGAAGACCGGAAGTTAGTTATGATTCACTGACCTCCTTATCTGTGGCTGGTGAGAAAATAAGCGACAGGGTTGCTGCCGAGCAGGTAGAGATTCAAACCAAATACGCAGGCTATATTAAGCGTCAGCTGGAAGAAATAGAAAAGCTCAAACGATATGAAAATAAGCTGATTCCACAGGATTTTGATTATAGTCAAATGAATGCGTTATCTGCTGAGGTTCGAGAGAAATTGCAAACCGGTCGGCCTGAAACGATAGGGCAGGCGAGCCGGATTCCCGGAGTTACCCCGGCTGCAGTGTCATTATTAATGATTTTTTTAAAAAAAAGCCATTAGCTGAATAAAAGCCATTAGCCGAATAAAAGAATACTATTGTTATCACTTAAACAACAATTAGCACAGGGTCTGAAACAGCAGGCACAGGATGTTGATCCTGTAATGCAGGAAAAGCTGCTGCAGTTTATTGCTTTATTAACTAAGTGGAACAAAATTTATAATCTGACGTCTATCCGCAAGCCGGAGGAAATGCTTAAATTGCATCTATTAGACAGTCTTGTTATTGAGTCTTTCCTTACAGGACAACAGAGCGGGAAAGAAAAACCGCTTAAATACGTGCTTGATGTCGGTACGGGGGGAGGGATTCGCGGTATTCCTCTGGCTATTTGTTTACTGCATATTGACTTTGTGCTGCTGGACGCAC
>DAOVUE010000394.1 GCA_030632745.1 Pseudomonadota bacterium
GCTCTGCAACTGCACTATTCATAGCAATAGTGTCCCATAAAAAATCTTCTGTCGAGCCATTAAGAGTTTTAAGATATTCCGGCCAGCAGACTGCTCCGACACTCATACTGCCATCCTTCAACGGGATCAGCCAGAACCAGCCATGTTCAAACCAGTAAATACTGATATTACCCTCATCTCTTCCACTGCGTCGTTCAACATTAGAAAAATGTCCGAAGATAGCGGAACTCTGGTGATCAGGATTTTTCTGTTTTAATTTTAATTTTCGCGACAGCAACGAATCCCTTCCTGATGCATCAATGACATAACGGGAGTGCAAAGTCTGAATTTCTTTATCAGCCGGATCATTATCTTTACCTTCATATTCTGGCTGAGGGCTTTTTTCTAGCTGATGGCTCCTTTCCAGCTGAGGGCTCCTATAGTGTACTGCAACCTGCCCTGGTGAAATAAAATTTACATCGGTCACCTGACTATTTTCTAATAACTGCACCCCCTTGCTGCGGCAATTATTAAATAAGATATTATCAAATTCACTGCGCCGAACTTCGTAGGCATGGGGATATTCTTTATTAAAGGCTTTTTCAAAATAAAAAGTGACTCGCTTGTATTGCTGCGTTAAGGGATCCAGTGCATTAAATTCGGCACCATGTTTAACTATACCTATAGTTTTTACCTCATCCAAAACCCCAAGACGTTTCAGAATAGGCAGATTCATAGGCAAAAGAGATTCACCTATATGAAAACGAGGATGAGTTGTTTTTTCCAGCAGACAAACTGTATAACCTTTTTCACTCAATAAAGCAGCGGCAGTAGTACCCACCGGCCCCCCGCCAATTACGATGATATCAAAATCTGTTTGTGATGAATTCATTTACCTATTGGTCCGGTCTTGTTGTTAACAGTCTGATTATACCTTAATATATCAGCTATAATGCTAAATTTTATATTGACTAAAAACATTTAAAAGGAATATCTTCATGAGCAAACCCGCAATGTCTTCATTATTTTTAAAAATACTATCCATTTCAATATTCTATATGTTGATTTCCCCGGCAAAGGCAGAGATTGCAGGAATTACGAGCGGCGATCAATTACAACAGCAGGCTGAGAAAAAAACCACTACAATTAATACCGCTGATTTAAAAAAGATGCTGGATGATGAACTGGACATGGTTTTGATTGATATTCGAACTGCTGAAGAAATTCAGAATATGGATGGAAAAATTGATGCCGCACAAAATATCAACATTCCCAGAGGCTGGTTAGAGTTCAGAGTGCAGAGAGTGGCTTTAAGTAAAGACACCCCCATTGTGGTCTATTGTGGTGGTGGAATCAGAAGCCCTCTGGCGGCTGAAACATTACAAAATATGGGCTATAGCAATGTAAAAAATTATGCAGAAGGATTTTTTGGCTGGAAAAAAGCAGCCTTGCCCATAAAACCCTAATTACAAAATCATATCACTATTAAGCAAAACTATTACTTAGAAAAATAAATGGCTAAAAATATTATTAATCAATGGGATTCCAACTTCCTTAATTCCTCATTGATATTTTCTGATCTGAAAGTATTATTAGGCCGTTCTTCTCTATCCGGCTGGCCGGGTTGTTCCGGACTCCTGGCGCTGCTGGATGAACCCGTTATTTTATCCAGTGGACTGCAGCTGGATATGCGTGCTCAAGATGAAACTCTCCCCTTTGCGGAAATGGCTTATGAAGAGCGTATTTATACCAAAGGTATTATCAGTACCCGGGAGCAGAACTGGCATGATTTGTTTAATGCCTTTATATGGATTCTTTTCCCGAGGACAAAAGTGCTGCTCAATCAACTGCACATGCAGGAATTAGAACAACAAGCCGGAAAAAAAAGAACACCCGCCCGTGATGCCATTACTCATCTGGATGAATCCGGAATTATTATTGCCAGCTCTGATGAAGCATTACTCAAAGCACTAAAGAATCATCAATGGCATGCAGTTTTCGTTCAATCACGTCCCAGGTGGTGGAAAGATATTGGTGCTTTTGTGTTTGGCCACGGCATGTATGAAAAAGCCTTTCAGCCTTTTATCGGTTTTACCGGCAAGGCTTATTGCATCAAAGTAGACAACGATTTCTATCAGCACGATAAACTAAAACAATATGCTATCCTGGATAAGTTATTATGCCGCGACATTCAGAGTAAGCAATCACTATCTGATTCAAGCCATCTCTCCCCCCTGCCAATCTTAGGCATACCCGGCTGGTCAGAGGATAATAAAGAGGCTGAATATTATAATAAC